>JAZNSA010000001.1:0-3338 GCA_045590935.1 Clostridia bacterium
ATGCAAGGAAAAGAGCTGCAATTGTAAGCTCTTTAACTGCGTTTGCATTAGCACCAGGAGTATTGAAAACAACAATACCTTTTTCACTGCACTTAAGTCGGAGGCCAAGCGGTCTTAGGAAGACAAGTCCAAACAGCAACTCCTTGGCTCACAGAACGACATGGCTACGATCCGACTTCTTGATGCAAGGAAAAGAGCTGCAATTGTAAGCTCTTTAACTGCGTTTGCATTAGCACCAGGAGTATTGAAAACAACAATACCTTTTTCACTGCACTTGTCGATTGGAATATTATTAACGCCCGCACCTGCTCTTGCAACTGCCTTTAAGTTTTCAGATAGTTCCATATCGTGCATAGCAAAGCTTCTTAGAATTATACCATCAGCATTTGCGGCGGGATCATCTGTTATACTATACTTAGCGCTGTCAAGATTATCAAGACCGCACTTTGCGATTTTATTTAAAGTTAAAATATCAAACATTAAAATCAAACCCCTTTATTTAATTATCTGACAACCTTATCAAGATTATCTTTCTCAAATTTTTCCATAAACTCAATCAATGCCTTAACGCCTGCTTCAGGCATAGCATTGTAAATGCTTGCTCTCATACCGCCCATAATTCTATGACCGCCTAAGTTAACAAGACCTGCCTCTTTAGCCTCAGCAACGAATCTCTTTTCCATATCTAAATCGCCGATAACAAAAGTAACATTCATAATTGAACGGTCCTCTTTTGCAACTCTGCCACGGAATAGCTTAGAATTATCAAGATAGTCATAAAGCATAGCGGCTTTCTTATGATTGATTTCTCCCAAAGTTTTAACTCCGCCCATCTGTTTAACCCACTCTAAAACAAGGTTTAAGATATAGATTGTATATGTTGGGGGAGTATTAAGCATTGAGCCTGCCTCGAAGTTTATCTTATAGTTATAAAGCTCAGGAGTTATATCCATACAGCTTTCCATTAAATCGTTTCTTACTATAACAGCTGCTACACCTGCAGGACCCATATTCTTCTGCGCACCTGCAAAAATTAAACCAAATTTATTTACATCAAATTCCTCGGAAAGAATACATGAAGAAAAGTCTGCTACCAAAGGAAGACCTTTCGTTTCAGGCATCTTGTTCCATTTTGTTCCTGCAACTGTATTATTCATACAAATATAAAAATAATCAGAATCAGTATTAATATCGTCTACATTATAAGCAGGGATATGGTCATAAGCAGTATCTTCAGAAGATGCCAAAACATGAGCTGTGCCGTATTTCTTAGCAAGCTTGATTGCTTTTTTGGACCATGTACCTGAATCAACAAATTCAGCGGAGCCTTTTTTCATAAGGTTTAAAGGAATTGCATCAAATTGAGCTGTTGCGCCTCCCTGTGCAAACATAATATTGTAGTTTTCAGGAATTGCCATAACCTCACGAAGATTAGCGAAAGCGGAATCAATTATATTTTGATAATCCTTTGAACGATGACTCATCTCCATAACGGACATACCTGAATTTCCATAACATACTAACTCGTCTGCTGCTTTTCTTAATACTTCTTCCGGCATTGCAGACGGACCGGCCGAAAAATTATAAACACGTTTCATAATGAAAGCCCCCTTATAAATATTTATGAATTTTATTATACAACTTTTCTTTAAGATTGTCAATCAAAAAATGGTAAAAAAGCCATAAAAGTTAAAAAAAAACAAAAAAATGCTTTGTAATATTTTTTAATAGGCTAAAAATGCGAAAAAAATGTAAATAAATAAAAAAAAGCATTTATTTTCTCGGCGGATATGTTATACTAATCTTTAGGTGATTAGTATGAATAGCTTTAATGTTGTGTCAAATTACCTTCCGAAGGGAGACCAGCCCAAGGCAATTCAACAGCTTTCGGATGGTATTTTAAACGAATATAAAGGGCAAACGCTTTTGGGCGTTACGGGCTCAGGAAAAACCTTTACAATTGCGAACACAATTGCGAAGGTTAATAAGCCTACGCTTGTTTTGGCGCATAACAAAACGCTTGCGGCGCAACTTTGCAGCGAATTTAAGGAGTTTTTTCCAAACAGTGCAGTTGAGTTTTTTGTGAGCTACTATGACTATTATCAGCCTGAGGCATATTTGCCCGGTTCTGATACTTATATTGAAAAGGATGCATCAATAAACGACGAAATTGATAAACTTCGTCATAGTGCAACGGCGGCGCTTTTTGAAAGAAAGGACGTTATTATAGTTTCGAGCGTTTCTTGCATATATGGTCTTGGCGACCCGATAGACTATAACAGCATGGTTGTTTCTCTTAGAGTAGGAATGAAAAAAGAGCGTGATGAGGTTTTGAAAAAGCTCGTTGAAATGCAGTATGAAAGAAACGATATTGCTTTTAGCAGAAATAAATTCAGGGTAAGAGGCGATGTTGTTGAAATATTTACGTCTAATCAAAGTGAAAAGGCGATAAGGGTTGAATTTTTCGGAGATGAAATTGAACGTATCTGTGAAATAAATGTTGTTAGCGGAAATGTTTTGGGGTTAAGAGAGCATTGCGTTATTTTTCCCGCTTCTCACTATGTAACAACTAAAGAAAAAATGGAGCGTGCAATTTTTGATATAGAAAATGAGATGTATGAGAGAGTTGCGTGGTTTGAAAAGCAAAACAAGCTTATTGAAGCGCAAAGAATTATGCAAAGAACAAATTATGATATTGAAATGATGCGAGAGGTTGGATTTTGTTCGGGAATAGAAAATTATTCAAGGCATATCAGCGGCAGAGCACAAGGCTCGTCTCCGTTTACGCTTATGGACTATTTTCCTGAGGATTATTTGCTCGTTGTTGACGAATCGCACGTTACAATACCTCAGGTTCGTGCAATGTATGCGGGAGACCGTTCAAGAAAAGATGCGCTTGTTGAATATGGATTTCGTTTACCGTCGGCGTATGATAACAGACCGCTTAACTTTGAGGAATTTGAGGAGAGAATTAACCAGGTTGTTTTTGTTTCGGCAACTCCTGCTCAGTATGAGAAAGACCATTCGGCGCAGATTGTTGAACAGGTTATACGACCTACGGGGCTTGTTGACCCGTTAATTGAGGTTAAGCCTGCAGAACATCAGGTTGACGATTTGGTTGGTGAAATTAACCGCGTTGTAGAAAAGGGTGAGCGTATTTTAGTTACAACGCTTACAAAGAAGATGGCAGAGGATTTAACTGATTATCTTGAAAAACTTTCAATTAAAGTAAGGTATATGCATTCTGATGTTCACACAATGGAGAGAATGGAGATTATTAAGGACTTACGAGAAGGTGTTTTTGATGTTTTGGTTGGAATAAATCTTTTAAGAGAAGG
>JAZNSA010000002.1:0-11609 GCA_045590935.1 Clostridia bacterium
CCAACATAATAATTTTGTTTATTCTATTTTTATTTTCTCTCAATTTAATCACCCACTTTTAGTATATATTTAATTGTACCATAGCTGAAATTTACTGTCAAGAACGATTAGGATATTTCAATAAAAAAGCAAAGACTCAAATTAAACCACCTCTTTTCCTGAGCATCAGCATTTGCCTGATTTTCAGAGTAATGGTTTAAAATAAATCTTTGCCCTTTAAATATTTTTTCTTTTTTCTTTTTACAAAAGCTCAATAACCGATTCAATTGCCTCTGTCATAAGTGGCTCGTTTTCTTTATATATCCTGTCAAAATCAGAAATTGGCAATGGATTTTCCCCAACTCCCGCTTCAATGGTATACCCCGGGCGGTTGTACGTTTGAATAAACCAATCCTTGTATCCCGCATACCCCGATGTAGCAGGTGTGATTTCAAGTTCATACCCGCTTGCCGCCGCAAGCCTTTCTCCTATTTCTTTAGAGTATTCCGGCATAAAATCCAAATATTTCCAATATATAACAGCACCTTGCGTATGATACGAGATTGTTAAAAGGAATTTTGATAAAACCGTTAAATTATATATGCAAATACTCTCGGGCTGGTCTAAAGGTGCCGCTCCAACAAAATCCCTCGGTCCTGGCATAGTATAGCCCGCTTCATATTTTATATCTCTTGCCTTCTCCCACCCTGCGGGATAATTCAAATTCAAGTCAACTCCGTTTGCATTCGCTTTCCAACCCTGCGGATATTTTATAGACGGATAATTGTCAGAAAGCTTTTTAATTTCCGCTTTCCTCGATTCAGTTATGCTCTCATTTACAATATCAAGCCCGTCGGGATTAACAGCCGCCACAACGCAAAGCTTAACCTTTTTAAATATCTCCTCTGCGCTTCTTTTGCCAATCGCTTCTCCATTTGCCAATGCCTCGGCGCACTTTTCAAAATATTTTAAAACAATAGGCGTAGTTATCCATTCGTTTGCGTGATGCTCTCCGTTAAAGAAAATTTCCTTGTCTCCCTCACCCATCTTCAACAGATATATCATCTTTCCCCAAACACTTCTGCCAATTGGGATTAATTCGCAAAAAGGATACCTTTTGCTTATTCCCAATTCTACTGCCCGAACCAAAAACGAATTATAGTTTAAATTTGTTATAGTTGAGCTTTCAGTTATTGGAACAACAAGCTTTTCACCCATTTTTAAATTATTTGGATTAACATTAGGATTAGCAATTTCAATTTGTCGAACAGTTGTATTATATTTTTCTGCAAGGCTGTAAAACGTATCTCCTAAGGCTACGCTTTTAACAACATATCCCGCAAGATATGTCAAAAGTCTTTCTAATAAATCCATTAAAAAAACATCTTGATTTTCGTTTTGCTCCAAATTATTATCCTTTAAAAACCTTTCAATTGCATCCGTTGTTCTTTCTCCGATAATTCCATCTACCGCCCCGTTATAATATCCGCTTCTTGCAAGCCCAAGTTGCAAAATTGATGCGTTTGTTTTGCTGAAATTATACATATAAAAACACCTCCATACATATTTATATGAAGGTGCTATATCCTTTTATTCTTTATTTCTCAGCAAGCTTTTGACCCATTAATACACCCATAACAGAAGCCATCATCAATCCCCTTGTCCAACCGCTTGAGTCGCCAAGGCAGTGAAGCCCTGAAATATTAGTATTAAAATTCTTATCCATCTTTACCTTGTTTGAATAAAACTTAAGCTCAGGCGAATAAAGCAAAGTCTCAGCGCTTGCAAAGCCCGGAACAACCTCGTCAACTGCCCTTATAAAATTAATAATATTTGTCATCGCTCTGTATGGCATTGCGGCAGTTATATCTCCCGCAACGGCATCAGGAATTGTCGGCTTAACATTTGAGCGGGAAAGCTCCTTTTGCCAAGTCCTCTTTCCGTCTAAAATATCTCCGAAGCGTTGAACAAGAATCTGACCATTACCAAGCATATTTGTCAGCTCTCCAACCTTTTGCGCATAAAGAATAGGCTGATTAAACGGCTCAGTAAAATTATGAGAGCACAAAATCGCAAGATTTGTATTATCACTCTTTAAATCCTTATAGCTGTGCCCATTAACAACGGCTAAATCGTTATCATAATTTTCCTGACTGACAAAACCGCCCGGATTTTGGCAAAACGTTCTTACTTTATTTTTAAAAGGTCCCGGATATCCAACAAGCTTTGATTCGTACAAAACCTTGTTTACATCCTCCATAATCTCGTTTCTTACCTCAACCCTTACTCCAATGTCAACAGTTCCGGGCTGATGAGCAATATTATGCTCCTCGCATAGCTTTTCAAGCCAATCTGCTCCTCTTCTTCCCGTTGCAACAACAGTGCTCTCCGCAAAGATTTCAAACTTTTCGCCCGTCTTTATCTCCTCAACATTAACACCAAGACAAACTCCGTTTTCCAAAATCAAATCACTGCAATGGCACCCAAACTTAATCTCTACTCCGCAATCTAAAAGCTTCTTCTCAATTGCATAATAAATATCTTGCGCCTTTTCCGTTCCCAAATGACGAATCGGACAATCAACAAGCTTCAAGCCCGCCTTTATTGCACGCTTTCTTATTTCTTTAATCTTTTCAGGCTCGCTCACGCCCTCAACATGCTCATCCGCACCAAAGCTTAAATAAATCTTATCGGTATACTCAATCATCTCCTGAGTAAAATCCTCGCCAATAAGCTCAGGAAGCGCTCCTCCTACCTCATAGCTTAGCGAAAGCTTTCCGTCTGAAAATGCACCGGCACCTGAAAATCCCGTTGTTATATGACAATTAGGCTTGCAGCTTACGCACTTACCCGTTTTGCTTTTCGGGCAACGTCTGTTCTCAATTGCAACGCCCTTTTCAATTATTATTATTTTCTTGTCTTTTTTCTTTTCAATAAGCTCCAACGCCGTAAAAATTCCCGCAGGACCAGCGCCGACAATAACTACATCATATTTCAAAACTATCGCACCTTTCAATTTGCAAATACAAATTTTTCATACCAATTCATTATATAAAGAGTTCATATTTTAGATGCCCAAGAATTCATTTTACCAGGAGTAAAAATGCTTGCTTGCAAGGGCATTTTATAAGGCGCCGTCAATGGCTGTAGCGGTCGAAAGACCGCAGAAAGCCAATAGGCTTTCATAAATTTTGCAAAGCAAAATTTAATATACAGTCATTATATCATCATTATTCTCTTTTGTCTACATTTTTTTAAAATTCATTAATATAATATTTTTCGGCAGGAGCGGATATCATCCGCCCGAACATATCAAAATATCACAATGACATTACAATTGATAATTATGCTATTATTCCAATCACATTCATTTGATATTGTTTATAAACCAAAAGTAAAACGGGCGGTTAATAACCGCCCATCTCGATTAATAAAAATTACTTTTTTCGCTCAGCTCTTCTGATTTTAGCCAAATCCCATTCCCTTTGTTGTTCCTCTGTTTCAACAATGAGCGGGCAAACCTCGGTTGGCTTTTCATTTTCGTCAAGCGCAACCATAACAAGATATGCCTTATTTATAAGCATCTTCTCCCCGCTCAGCTCCTCAACATACGTCTTTACGCAAACCTCCATAGATGTTCGCCCCGCATAGACAAGCTGTGCAGTTAAAACAATTGTATCATTTGCATACGCAGGTCTTTTAAATTCCAGCTTTTCAACAACAACAGTTGTAACATTACGCTCACTGTGTCGTCTTGCAGCAACCGCCGCAACAATATCAATCCACTCCATAAGCTTTCCGCCGAAAAGTCTGTCAAAGCCATTCATATTTGCCTGAGTAAGGATTTGAACCTGCTCAGTATACGATTCAGATACCTTCTTTCCCTTCAAAAAACCACTCCTCATAAAATCAAATCCCAAGTTTTTCTTCAAGCTCTTCCTTTTCTAGATTCTTTATTTCTTCGCCGTAAACAATCCTTGTTGCAACATTTGTTACCTTTGAAACAGCTTTATTCTCGATACATCCGCTAAGCACATCCGCGCAAATCACTCCCGCATTTTTAAAGCTCACAAGGCTTGATGCATACCAATACGACGACAACTCCTGCATATTTTTAATTCCTGACGGGCTCATACTTGCCGAAACAACAATGGCATTTTGTATGCTTTCCTTATCAAGCTCATTAATAACAAGCTCAGCCATTTCGTCATCGCAAACCCAAATATAGTTAAAACCTAAATCAGGAAGATTAGAAATAGCAGTCTTTGTCGCTCTCGACAAACCCCTTTCTGTTCTCAATGTTTCCTCACATATCTCTACCGCAACATCGATTTTAGCCGCAGTTACATAATCATTAAATGCCTTTTCTTTAGCACTTGTCGACAAATCGTTTCTATCGTGCCATACTTTAACAATTTTTGGCTTATTGTCGCCTCCCCAAGCGGCAAATGCAACGAGTGCATTAATAGAATCAATCGTCATCTGCTTTTGGTCATACAATACGGTTATAGCCTGAGGATTTTCATAAAATCCGCTACTGAACACAAGCGTAAAAATTCCCGCTTCCGAAGCCTTTTTCGCAAACTCATCGGCAATTGCGTTTGAGTCGTACAAAATAACGCCAATATACCCGCCTTCAAGCGACGAATTTAAAATATCATTCAAATATTCACTATTATCATTAGCCGAAAATTTATCAGTTTTATAGCCGATATTTCTAAAAGTATCCGAAACAGAATTAAAGAAGCTTGAAAAATCTTCGTTATCCTTTCCGCTCGAAATAACGGCAATATTATATTTTTTTCTCTCTGAAGCCTTATCATTTATTGTATTTTTTGGTGCACACGAGCAAAGCACTCCAAATATAATAATACAACTCACAGCCAAAATCAACTTTCTACACCTAAGCATTTTCATAAAATTTATCCCCTTTAAAATCAGATTTCAATCATATTTTTAAATATCCTTGTAAACTCCATCAACCTCATTATATCCTTCAAGATACGAAACTAAATCATCAGCATCCCCGATAACCTTATAGAGCTCCCTGCAATTATCTTTCATAAAATTTCCTTCAATTGCTACATCGAGCATTTTTTGCATAGAATCATAGTACCCCAAAATATTATAAACAACAATTGCTTTATTATGACGTCCCAATTGCTTTAACGTTAAAATTTCAAAAAATTCTTCAAACGTTCCAATACCTCCAGGCGTTACAATAAACGCATCGGCATTTTCCTCCATTATTCGCTTTCGTTCCCGCATTGTGTCAGTATAAATAAATTCGGTGCAATTCTCAAACAAAACTCCATCTGCATTAAAAAACCTTGGCGCAACTCCTAAAATTCCGCCGCCTTCGCTAAAAAAACCTCTTGCAGCAGCGCCCATAAGTCCATTTGCTCCGCCTCCGAAAACCAAACCGTGTCCCCTTGACGCAAGCTTTTTTCCAAGCTCCTCAGTCTTTTCTATATAAATTTTGTCTATCTTGTTACTGGATGCACCATAAATACACAGCTTCACAACATCATTCCCTTCCAAGTTATATATTTATACATTTATATATTATTCAAAACTTCACCGCTTTATTATTGTCTCACTTTTATTTTATATAAAGCCTTTCATCAAGAGGCAAATCATCTGCCAAAAGCTCAACCTCTCCCGCATTTTTATATATGATTTCCATAACCTCTTTCATTTTTTTTGTACTGCACAGTTGCGTTTTCGCATTCCCCAAAAATCCATCTTCAATACAATTATAAAACCTGAACGCCTTCTCAAATTTCCCGAAATTTTGAGAAACATCTCCTATTACACTATCATCAAACCAATATAAATACCGCATTTCTTTTTCTCCGTTTTCGTAGATGATTGTAGCGTCTACCATATCTGTTGTATATCTTCTTTCAACGCCAAGCATTTCTTCAACGCAATGCAGAAATGTATTTTTTCTTTGGTCAACGCCAATTAACAATACATATCCGTCATCCTTATACAAATTTCCATAGCACCCCTCAGGCGAGGTTGGCGTTTTTACAAATTTTTCGTTTTCCAAAAAATCTTTTGCCCTTTTTTCGCTTCCGAACACCACCATAGAATGAGTTGGATGCAAGCTACGCTTTCCAGCGGGATGCATCGTTGAAATTTTTGGAAGCGTTCCAATGCAGCTCGTAGGCTTCCTCAAATCCATTACCCTGTTATCCCAAGTGTGCGACGGAATGCACAAAAGACCATCTTTTTGCGTAAAAAAATCAATGAGTGCCGAAAGAAGAGTTTGCGCTCCGCCCTCTATTTCTCCTATTGCCCTGAGCGACGAATGAACTATTACGCTTTTTCCTACCACACCTGAAAAAGGCGAAAGCTGCTTTATTATATCTTTTTTTGTAATCATAAACATATATCCTTTCATACAACCGACACACGTCAACTCATATAATCAGCACACAATATAGACGGTAATAATTTTGCGTATTTTCTTTACTTTTTCAAATTCTCAACCATACGAACTGCGATAACAAGAGCCTTTTCTCTTATCAATCATTTCAAATCCTAAGTGATATGATATCACAAAACAAAAAAATAGTCAATCGCTTTAAAGTTAGTTTCTTTAAAATATTTTCAATTTCTTTTCTCACTTATTTATCTTTATAAGATTAAGCCTTAGCGCATTAGATACAACAAAAATACTTGATATACTCATTGCCGCAGCAGCAAACATCGGGCTTAAAGTCATATTAAAATAAGATAAAGCTCCCGCCGCAAGCGGTATTCCTATAATATTGTAGCCAAAAGCCCAAAACAAATTCTGATAAATATTTTTTATAACGCTCCTGCTTAATTTTATAGCGCTCACAACATCGGAAAGTCTGCTTTTTATAACAACAACATCTGCCGCATCAACGGCTATATCCATACCCGCTCCGATAGCAATTCCGCTATCTGCACGAGTAAGAGCAGGCGCATCATTTATTCCGTCGCCAACCATAATAACCGTCGATTTCTTTTGCAAATCCGAAATAATTTTTTCTTTTTCATTTGGCATAACATCAGAAAATATTTCATCAATTCCGCTCTCTTTTGCTATAGCCTTTGCCGTAGCAGCGTTATCTCCTGTAATCATAACAACCGAAAGTCCAATTTTCTTTAACTCTCCTATTGCCTTCTTGCTGTCATCCTTTATTGCATCCGCAACCGAAATAATTCCAAGCAATTTGCCGGCTTTGCCAAAAAACATAGGCGTCTTTCCCTGAACCGCAAGCTCGTCTGCTTTTTTCTTTATATCGTCATCAAGCATAACAATGCTGCCCGCAAGCTTCATATTTCCCCCAAAAATATATTCTCCGTCAAGCTTAGCTTCAAGCCCGTTTCCCGATATATTTTTAAATTCACAAATTTCTCTTGCCAAAATGCCTTTTTCCTCTGCATACTCATTAATCGCTTTTGCCAAAGGATGAGCACTGTTTTTTTCAAGCGATGCCGCAATTTCAATTAATTCTTCCTTTGTTGCCTCTCCGCAAGGCAAAACATCTTTAACCCTTGCCGCTCCCGCAGTAATAGTTCCCGTTTTATCAAGGGCTATAATCTTCGCCTTGCCCGTTATTTCAAGAGCAGATGCAGTTTTAAACAAAATACCCATTCTTGCTCCTATTCCGCTTCCAACCATAATTGCAACAGGGGTAGCAAGTCCCAATGCACACGGACAGCTTATAACCAAAACGGAAATCGCCCTTGCCAATGCAAAGCCGAACCCCTCTCCAAGCAGAAGCCAAACGCCAAAGGTTAAAACCGCAATAATAATAACTATCGGCACAAAAACTCCCGAAACCTTGTCCGCAATTTTAGCAATAGGCGCTTTAGTTGCCGAAGCATCCGAGACAACCTGAATTATCTGCGCAAGAGTTGTATCCCGTCCTACTCTTTTTGCCCTGCATTTTAAATATCCGCTCAAATTTATCGTTGCCGCACTAACGCTTTGCCCTGCCATTTTGTCAACAGGAAGACTCTCCCCTGTAAGCGCCGATTCATCAATTGTACTCTCCCCATCTTCAACAATTCCGTCAACAGGCACACTTTCCCCAGGACGCAAAACAAAAATATCGTCAACTGCAACCTCCTCGGCATTTATAACGACTTCTTTTCCATTTCTTATAATAGTAGCCTTCTTAGGCGCAAGCTCCATAAGCCCACGAAGTGCATTGGTCGTCCTGCCCTTTGCCTTCGCTTCAAGCATTTTTCCAACAGTTATAAGAGTTACAACCATTGCCGCAGACTCAAAATATAGTCCGTGCAAATGAGATGCTCCCGAAATTATCATATCAAAAAGCAAAACAACGCTATATAGAAATGCAGAAATTGAGCCAAGCGTAACAAGAGTGTCCATATTTGGCGCAAGATGAATTGCTCCCTTAAATCCATTTATGAAAAACTTTTGATTCGCAACCATAACAGATGCCGCTAAAATCATCTGCAAAAGCCCTGTCGCAGAAGGACTTCTCCTTAAAAATTCGGGCAGATAAAATCCGAACATATTGTGCCCCATTGAAATATACATCAGCGCCGACAGCATAACAATCGAAAAAATAAGTCTTCCTATAATTTTTCTTGTTTCAAAGCCCTCTTCATTGTTATCTGTATTCTCTGCCTTTGCTTCGTTTCCTTTTACTGATGCACCATACCCCGCCTTTTCAACTGCCGCTATAATAATTTCATCCGATACCTCCCCTTCTACACTCATTGAGTTTGTAAGAAGGTTTACCGAACAGCTGCTAACTCCATCCACCTCTGCAACAGCCTTTTCAACACGTCTGCTGCAAGCGGCACAGCTCATACCAACTACATCATATTGCTTCATTTTTACCCCCTTAATCTACAAATAGATTTTTTAACCTCTTCTTCATATCTTCTCGCTTTTCATCCGTTTCGCCTTTGTCAATTTCAAGCCTTATAACATCGCCTTCACTTATATCTTTTGGCAGTGCACATTTTAAAACATTGACAAGCGTTCCGTCTTCAAGCTCAATAATTGCATAATCATTTTCAAATCTGTCAACTATCCATTTCATAATTTTTTCTCCAATTCGTTACTTATCATTCAATTGTTATATTTTCGCTCATATCCGCCGCTAAAACAATTGTTCCAACCTCGTCCGTACGATAAATTTGCGCCCCAAAAGCTTTTAAATTCAATAATGCTTCATCGTGCGGGTGTCCGTATGAATTTCCTGCTCCGAGTGATATCACGCATATCTTTGGTGATACCTTTTGTATAAAGCTCTTAGATGATGCGGTATATGAGCCATGATGCCCAACCTTTAAAACTTCAGCATCTATATCATCGCCAAGAAGAGAATTTTCAACCTCACTCTCCGCATCGCCCATAAACAAAAAATCCGTACTTCCGTAAGATATTTTTACAACGGCTGAATAATTGTTAAGGCTCAACACCCCGCCTTCCTTTGGCGAAATAATTTTTATTTTCAAATCGCCGTCATCCAAAATACTTACGCCCGCCTTTGCGCTATGTAACTCTATATTGTTTGTTTCAATAGCTGTAACCAATCTTTCAAAGGTTTTGGATGTATGCTACTTGTTTGGCATATACTTTTTACCTATACTAAAGCTATTTAAAACCTCTGCCATAACACCAATATGGGCTGCGTGAGGATGCGTTGCAACAACAAAATCAAGCCTTGAATAACCTAAAGCCTTTATGTAATTTACAATCTGCTCCCCGTTTTCTTGATTACCCGCATCAATAAGCATTGTTTGCCCATAAGGAAGCTCAATAAATTCGCAATCGCCCTGTCCAACGTCAATATAATGAACCTTTATCTGCTTTGAATAAGAGGTTTCATTCTGCGTAGGCTTTGGCGGATTTTCGTCGGGCAATAAATCAGAGTCGTTTTTCTTTTTACCGTCCGTGCTTTCTGCCTCTTTTTCACTTTGCACAATATTAATCTGGCTTTCATTTTTATTTATTCTGGAAATATCACATCCCGCTAAATTCATAACGATGCTAAGCGAAACAAGCACCGCCGACAGCTTAATCATCTTCCTACCTCCTCAATTTTTTATTAATCCTATTCAATTATTTCATATTGTAAATTTTCAAAATGCAGTCTTGTTTGTACGTCAACGCCAAACGGCAAAAGAGCCATAGCAATAAAAATTTCCGAACCATCATTTTCATCCTTCAAGGTTGCATATTCCCCTGAAATATCAATAACAACATAATTTCTCTCTTCCATATTCTTTCCCCTCTTACTATCCTTCAAACTTAAATATTATTCCAATAACCGCCGAAATCGCTATATAAACAATCGGATGCACCTTTTTAAATTTTTTCATCATAATAAATACAATAGTAGCTAAAATTGCCCCTTGCCAAAAGAAGCTGTTTAATCCGTCTTTAAAAAATGCAACCTTAATAAGCCCTATTCCCGCCGATGCAACAAGCGCCGCAGAAGCAGGACGAAGCCCCGAAAAAACATATTCAACAATCTTATTTTCCTTAAATTTATCTAAAAAGCCAACAACAATCAATATAACAACTATAGACGGAAATATAAGCCCTAAGGTTGCCGTAATACTCCCAATCACGCCATTATTTAAAAAACCTACATACGATGCCATATTAACCCCAAGAGGCCCGGGCGTCGACTCCGAAACAGCAACCATATTGCTTATATCGCTAACTGAAAACCAATCCTTAGTATTCGCAAGCTCATACAAAAACGGCAATGTTGCAAGACCACCGCCTACCGCAAACAAGCCTATTTTTGCAAAGGTGAAAAACAAAACAATCAACTCAATCATTCTTGCTTCCTCCTTTTTTTGCCAAAACAGACCTTACTACATACCCAACAACGCCCGAAACTACAACAATTATCGCAGTCGGCACCGCTTCAAATACGGCAACAATAAGCGCTACCGCAAAAATCATAAGTGCAACCTTATCAACGATTGCTTTTTTCCATAATGTGCATACCGCACTCAAAACTAAAGCGCACACGCAAACCCTTATTCCGCTCATCGCATATTTAACAATCTGAAAACCTGCAAAGTTTGAAATAAACGCAGATAAAATCGTTATAATAACAACCGACGGAAAAACAACCCCAAGCGTTGCTAATATTGCCCCAATTATTCCCTTTTTCTTATATCCGATAAATGTTCCAACGTTTACCGCTATAACTCCCGGGCTACATTGCCCTATAGCATAGTAATCCAAAAGCTCCTCCTCTGTTGCCCAGCCTCTTTTTTCAACAACCTCTCTTTGCAAAATCGGAAGCATGGCATATCCGCCTCCAAAAGTTACTGCTCCAATTTTTGCAAAAACCAAAAACAGCCTTATAAGCTCTTTCATAAACTAATTTCTCCTCTATCTTTTTAAATACCTACCGCCGTATTCTTCTTCAAATTTTTCAATATTTGAAATAACCCCCGTTCTTCCGAAGCTTGCCCCCAAATCTCCCGGCATCGTCGCCGTTTCCAGCTTGCACTTACCAATAGTAAAAATGCACCTTGCATACTTAAACAGATTAACAAACTTAACATTTGTTTCAACTCGCTCGTCTAAAGCCTTTTTATAAACGCCAAAATTTTTTATTATATTTTTAGGCGACAAAGCC
>JAZNSA010000003.1:0-7143 GCA_045590935.1 Clostridia bacterium
TCACATTTTAATCCATCTAACTTTTTACATTATTTGACAACATCTGCCACAATTCGACTTTTGTCAAGTCAGGCTAAAAAATTATATTTAAATCACAAGGCTTTTAGCTGAATTTTGCACAGTCTGCGCAAAGCTAAATTATGCCGCTACCGCTTCATAGCTAAATAACTCCTTGGAGTAGCTAAATTAAATTCGCCTTATAGCGTGCAAAGCACATTTAGCTGACGAAGTCTATTTAGCTGAGTCTGCTCAATTTAGCTCGCCACAGGCTAATTTAGCTGAATTCATCTTCGATGAACTCATTATATCATATATTTCAAAACATTACAAGTTAAATATAAAAAATCGCAGACAACAAAATTCATCTGCGATTTTATTTGTTATATTATAAATTCAATGTTTTTTCGGCAACCTCTTTTAATATCAATGCAGCAAAATCGTCAATACTCATAACACCCAAATCGCCGCCTTTTCTGCTTCTTACCGAAACAACGCCATCCTCAGTCTCCTTGTCGCCCGCAATTACCATATACGGCACTTTTTCAAGCTGAGCCTCACGAATTTTATACCCAACCTTTTCGTTTCTCGTATCCGTTTCAACTCTGATATTGTAATTTCTAAGCTTCTCCGAAACGCTATTTATATAGTCAATGTGCTTTTCTGAAAGTGCAATAGCCTTAACCTGAACAGGTGCAAGCCACGTTGGAAAAGCACCTGCATACTTCTCAATCAAAAGCGCAAGCGTTCTCTCGTAGCAACCAACAGACGTTCTATGAATAATATAAGGATTTTTCTTAACTCCGTCCTTATCAACATATTCCATTCCAAACTTTTCAGCAAGCATCTGGTCAACCTGAATTGTTATAAGCGTATCCTCCTTGCCATGAACATTCTTAATTTGAATGTCAAGCTTAGGACCATAAAACGCCGCTTCACCAATTCCAATTTTATATGGAATTTCAAGATGCTCTAAAATCTTCTGCATCGTTCCCTGAGCCTCATCCCACTGCTCATCTGTACCAATATATTTTTCTCTGTCATTAGGGTCCCACTGAGAGAATCTGTACGAAACATCCTCATAAAGACCTAATGTTTTAAGCATATAAATTGCAAGCTCCAAGCACTCTTTAAATTCACCCTCAAGCTGCTCAGGGGTACACATCAAATGCCCCTCCGAAATCGTAAACTGACGAACACGGATAAGACCATGCATTTCACCCGATGCCTCGTTTCTGAAAAGCGTTGATGTTTCTGCAAGGCGCATTGGCAAATCTCTATATGAACGGCCACGATTCAAATACGCCTGATACTGGAACGGACAAGTCATCGGTCTTAGTGCAAATACTTCCTTGTCAACCTCCTCGTCGCCCATAACGAACATTCCGTCCTTATAGTGGTCCCAATGTCCCGAAAGCTTATACAAATCGCTCTTTGCCATAAAAGGAGTTTTTGTAAGCTGCCATCCTCTTGACGCCTCAACATCTTCAACAAAACGCTGAAGAATTTGAAGCACCTTCGCTCCCTTAGGAAGCATAATAGGCAAGCCCTGACCAATCAAATCCGACGTTGTAAACAATTCAAGCTCTCGTCCAAGCCTGTTATGGTCTCTCTTTTTTGCCTCTTCAAGCTTCTCAAGATGAGCCGCAAGCTCGTCTTTTGTTTTATAAGCAGTTGCATATATTCTTTGAAGCATTTTATTTTTCTCATCGCCTCTCCAATACGCACCCGTTGCACTCAAAAGCTTAAACGCCTTAACCTTGCTCGTATAATTAACGTGAGGGCCTGCGCAAAGGTCAACAAATTCACCCTGCTTATAAAATGAAATAACTTCATCCTCGCCAAGCTCATTAATAAGCTCAAGCTTATATGGCTCATCACGCATAAGCTCCAATGCCTCAGCTCTCGGAAGCTCAAAGCGCTCAATCTTTAAATTCTCTTTAACGATTTTCTTCATTTCGGCTTCAATTTTTTCCAAATCCTCAGCGGTAAAAGCAGTAGGCGTGTCAAAATCATAATAAAATCCGGTATCAATAGCAGGACCTATAGCCAGCTTAACTTGCGGAAACAATCTCTTAACAGCCTGCGCCATAACGTGCGAAGCACTGTGGCGAAGCGTTCTCAACTCGTCATAAATCTCGTTACTCATTACATCTTCTCCTTTTACGCTTTGAAGCGTGTTTAGTTTATTATTATAATTATACTCTCTTTATCGCAACTTGTCAACCGAAACAAGCGATATTTTTTGTTTAATTTTATTTAAAAGAATTGCAAAGCAACTTTTTATCATCGCTTTGCAATTCTTCGTTTTATACTAATTATTTCATATATTTTTTAACTTCTTCAATAACAAGCTTTGTTATCATTTCAACATCGTTTGCATTTGAAGCCGACTTAGCTGTATAATCAGCTTTTCCGTCGCTTGAGAACAACTTCATTTTCTTCATACTCTCTTGTTTAACAGCCTCAACAGCCGCAGGAATTAAATCTATAAGACCCTTATCCATACTCTGGAACTTCTTAAACTCAGCTTCAACAGCCGCAACATTAATGTCGGTAAATATATTAACCTTGCTTATACCCTCTTTTATAGCCTGTCTGAAATCGTTATCCGTAAGACCCGAGCCGCCATGCAAAACAAGAGGAACATCAACTGTATTTGCAATTGTACGAATTCTTTCAAAATCGAGTTTTGGCGGAAGCTTGTATGCACCATGAGCATTTCCTACCGCAATAGCCAAAGCGTCTACACCCGTCTTTTCAACGAAATCACGAGCAAGAGAAGGGTCTGTAAAATATTTTGATGGGTCAGTAAGATGAGAGCTTCCTTCTGCTGAGCCTTCATTATCACCAACATGACCAAGCTCACCTTCGATTGTTGCACCATACGAATGAGCTAAATCTGCCATTTCCTTAACCTTTTTAACATTTTCTTCATAAGTATCTGTTGAGCAATCGTACATAACAGAGCTAAATCCAAGCTCCAATGCCTTAACGCAAGTATCATAAGTTAGACCATGATCAAGATGCGCAACAACAGGAACAGATGCCTTCTTTGCCATAGGTATCAAATAATATGAAACCTCCTCAAGCGGTCCGTAAGGAAGCAAAACCTCCGCAGTACCCATAATAACCGGCGACCTTGTTGATTCAGCGGCGGCAATAATACCTCTCGCAAGCTCAAGGTTTACCGCATTAAACAAACCTACTGCATATTTATGCTTTTTCGCAGGTCTTAAAACCTCATTCATATTTACTAACATATCTATTTCCTCCTAAATAAAATATACTAATTGTTAAGATAGGATATCAATTCATTTATTCCATATCCCGTTATAGAATCAATTCTAAAAACTTTCTCACATCCGCTAATTCTAAGCCAGTTTTCCGCTCTGTCGGGATTTGCATCCTTCTGCTCAGACTTTGTAACTATTCCGATAACCTCTCGGTTAACCATACAAGTTATACACGGCGGGAACAATGAATACGGCTCTGTTGCGCTAATCAACAGCCCAACAATATCCGCTTCATACGAATAAAGTGCAAGCGCTCTGCCAAGATGATTAGTCTGTGCATACTCACCCGGCGTATCTATAAGACAGTTGTCAAACTTTATATACTGCGTTTTATCATAGTTGACAGTCTCGCCCCGAAGCACCTGCGTAAGCGTTGTTTTGCCGCTCTCGCTTCTTCCCATCAATATTAATTTTTTCTTCATTTTGTCAAGCTTTTGCATAATTGTTATGTTTTTGTTATCGGGCAAACGCTAAAGCCCAAAACCTTTTCGCAATATTCAACCAAGGCTTCCAAAGATGCCTTAACATCCGAAACCAATCCCGACACAATAAGCGTTCCGCTAAACCTATCAACAAAACCAATTTCAATATCAGCAGCCTTAATAGCAATATCCCCCGCTATAATAGCAGTTTCCGCAGGCGACATAGTAACAATTCCAATTGCCGATTTCTGATAATCAACCGCAGGGTCAAGCCCAAGCTTTTTGTATAAAATCTTATCAGGATTTGCGATAATATGTGCAATGGTAATCTGCTTACCCGGAACAAGTTCTTGCACTATTCGCATTTTATCCTGCATCGAAAGCTCACTACTCATCTACACATCATCCTCCCAAAATCAATTTTTTTTAAAATCAAAAGCCTGCTTGCTCTGTTCTGTTAATAATATCATCCTGCAAAGACTTTGAAAGAGTTGTGAAAAGTGCGCTATATCCCGCAACACGAACAACCAAGCCTTTATAATTCTCAGGATGAGCCTGAGCATCACGAAGCGTTTCTCTGCTTACAACGTTAAACTGCATATGCATACCCTTCTGGTCGAAGAATGCACGAATAAGCGAAATAAATCCCGCAATACCGGATTCACCCTTCAATGCTGACGGATGGAATTTCATATTAAACAATGTTCCGTTAGATGCTATACCATGGTCAAGCTTTGCAACTGAGTTGGCAGAAGCCGTAGGTCCGTTAACGTCGCAACCTGCAACAGGCGAAACTCCGTCTGCAATAGGCGTTCCCGCCAATCTCGCATCAGGCGTTGCTCCCGTTTGAGCGCCAAGCGGCACGTTAGCCGAAACAGGATACAAGCCTGCATGATACTTTCCGCCTCTCGGATTTGAATATTTCTCAACAGGTTTTGTATATGTATAGGCGGCCTCTCTGCCATACAAGTCAACATCATCTATATCGTTGCCGAATTTTGGAAGAGCCTTAATTTTTTCATAAAGCTCCTGATATTCACGCTGCTTTGAAGGCTCAAGCTTATTTTCCTTAATTTGAACAAATATTTCTGCAATCTGCGCCTCGCTTAAGTTATGCCCCTGAGCTGCTATTTCCTTTGCAACCTCAACTGTCAATCCCATTGCATACTTTTCGTCATAAGGCATACCAAAGTTATTTGCCATCGCATCTGCGTACTGCTTAAGCGTAACAGTCTTTGTCTTGTAAACCAATTCATCAATTGCATACAATCCGTCTGCAACATTTGCGATACCAAAGCCCTGAGGACCTGTAAAGTTATAAACAGTTCCGCCTTCCTGAGCCGATTTACCGCTCTTAATACAATTATCAAGCATAGACGACAAATACGGAAGCGGCGCACGCTCAGCATGTGCAACATCAATAGCATTATCCGCATTAACCATCAAGCCTATGCAATATTCCATCTGCTTTTTATATGCATCGAAAAACTTCTCGTATGTATCAAACTCTGAAATTTCACCCGTCTTAGGACCAACCTGAACACCCTTGTCCTTTCCATTAGCAAAAACAAGCTCCATCGGACGGCACATATTAAAGAATGCCGCATCGTGCCAACCATCTGTTTTTCCACCAACCTGAGGCTCAACACATCCGATAACACAATAATTACGAGCATCCTCCAAAGTCAAACCTCTTGAAATAAGCGCGGGAATAATAATTTCATCATTATAATATGCAGGTAGACCAATACCTGTCTTAGTAAGCATAGCAGCTTTAACCAAAAGCTCGTTAGGCGTTCCGTTCCAAACTCTCATAGATAAAGACGGCTGAGGAAGATTAACGTGCATAGAAGCTGAAATACACATATACGATAAATCATTCGTTGCATCTATTCCCTCTTTGTCCTGACCGCCAACAATAAGATTCTGGAACATACTGTATCCCGCAAAACCTTCTGCAGAAAGAGCATCTCTAACCTTGTTTAAGCTGTTTAATTTAACCCATACGCAGTCAATAAGCTCCTGAGCCTCTTCTCTTGTAAGCTTTCCGCTTTCAATATCCTTAATATAATAAGGATACATATATTGGTCAAATCTTCCCGGTGAAACCGAGTGTCCGCTTGATTCAGTCTGAACTAAAAGCTGAACAAACCAAAACGACTGACAAGCCTCATGGAAGCTCTTTGCGCCATAAGCAGGAACGTTATCACAGTTCTCAGCAATAGTCAAAAGCTCTTTTTTTCTTTTTGCATCGCCGCAGCTTTCTGCCATTTTACGAGCCTCAACCGCATAACGCTTTGCAAAGATAATCGCACCCTCGCAGCACTCCATAACGGCAGTTAAGAAATTAAAACGAGTTGCATAATCGCTATCATAAACATTGCACTTATCTCTCTCAGCTTTAGCCTCTGCATATATTCCGCTATAACCAATCTTTAAAACCTTAGCATAGTCAACATTAACATGTCCTATACCATTATAAAAATAATTTCCGACAGTAAAAATATTATGCTCAATCGCATTAAGAGCCTCAGGCGCCATATATGACGTAGCAAGCTCACTCGTTGTTCTTCCCTGCCAATACTTATGTATCTCTCTTAGCTTAGCTGCCGTTTCGTCTGAAATATAAAACGGGTCAGCACTACGAGTTGCAACCGTATCAAACTCATCCTCAAGCCACTTATTTGAATACTCAGGAAACGTCGGGCAAGCTCTTTTTCCTGCGCAATTGCAACCAACAACAAGCTCATCATCCCTGATTACAACAGGAAGCTTTTCCGTAAGTGCTTTAAACGCACGAGCTCTTCTTAAATGCAAGGGCAAATCCTCAGTATTTTTATAACTCTCGGTTACAATTTCCGCACGAGTAGACTCAATCGCAGGAGTAACCGAATAAAGGTCATCTATAAGCTTTTGTATACGTTCTGTTTTTGGGATTTCGCTAGTATATACATTCTTCATTATAAAACCTCCAAATTTTATTCTAATTATATAATACACTAAAACAATTATAAAATCAATAGTTTCCAAAGAAAAAAAAACAAAAACACAGATATTTTTTTCTCCATCCGTCTAAAAGCAAAAAAATGTTTAAAAATAACAACTTATTTTTGGTAGTTTTGACGAAACTATTTTTTGTTTCTAAAGCAAAACAATAACAAACAAAAAAAACTCAAATAAAAATAAAGCATAATACAAAAAATATGAGGCCACAACAAAACTTGCTGCAGCCTTATAGCTTTCATTAAAAGATTTCTTGTTAAAAAATTAAAACTGTATATCTAAAAAATATTATTTAAAATAGTTGATATTACCAAAATTATAACATAAAAAATATACATATATTTTTTTGAGAGTTGTGCCTCTACTTTTTGAATATAATTTTTATTGCACAAAAAGTCTATAACAGCAAAAATAAAATAAATAAA
>JAZNSA010000004.1:0-2328 GCA_045590935.1 Clostridia bacterium
GTTTCTCTTTCCCCTAAACGGCTCGGGTGTAAGGTATGGGCAATCAGTTTCAATAAGAAGTCTGTCCGACGGCACAGCCTTTGCAACCTCAGGAAGCTTTGCCGAATTTTTGTATGTTACAGGCCCCGCAATTGAAACATACATACCCATTTTTATAACCTCTTTCATCATTTCAACGCTTCCCGAATAGCAATGCATAACTCCACCGATGCTTGCTATGTCGTGCTTTTTAAGCATATCCAACGTATCCTTATGAGCCTCTCTGTCGTGAATCATAACGGGAAGCCCAACCTTTTTTGCCAAAATAAGCTGAGCCTCAAAGCACTTTCTTTGATTTTCCTTTGTTGAAAGCTCGTAGTGATAATCAAAGCCGATTTCTCCAATCGCTTTAACCTTCTCATGCTTACAGAGCTCCTCAAGCTCACTCATACTTGTATCTGTCATTCCATCCGCATCGTGGGGATGAATACCAACCCCCGCATAGATAAAATCATATTTTTCAGCAAGCTCAATTGCTTTTTTCGACGTTTCAACGCAGCACCCAGGGTTCATAACAAACCCGACGCCCGCATTTTTTATCTCCTCAATAACATCTTCAATATCTAAATCAAATTTCTCATCAACCAAATGTGCATGTGTATCAAAAAGCATATTTATCACGCCCTATCCTTCATATCAATATATTGTATTTCTTTAACAACCGACTTATACGCAGGGCGTATAATACGCTTGTTTACGGTTATTTCCTCAATTCTATGTGCGCACCATCCAACAATTCTCGCAATTGCAAAAAGCGGCGTATACAACTCTTGCGGTATGTGAAGCATTTTATATACAAAGCCCGAATACATATCAACGTTTGCACACATACATTTTCCGTTATGCCTTATTTCTTCAAACAAAGCAGGAGTCATTCTCTCAATTGAATCATAAAGATTAAACTCTTCCATCATATCGCATTTTTCGGCAAGCTCCCTTGCTTTTTCCTTCAAAAGCACCTGCCTCGGGTCAGACAAGGTATATATTGCGTGTCCCATTCCATATACAAGTCCGCTCCTGTCATAAGCTTCGCCCTTCAAAATTTTAACGAGATAAGCTTCAATCTGCTTTTCGTCTGTAATATCGGAAATATGAGCCTTAATATCATCAATCATTCCCATAACACGCATATTCGCTCCGCCGTGTCTCGGTCCTTTAAGCGAGCCGACAGCCGCCGCAATTGCACTATATGTATCCGTACCCGACGATGACAAAACTCTTGTTGCAAACGCTGAGTTGTTACCTCCGCCGTGCTCCGCATGCAAAACGAGTGCCAAATCCAGAATTTCAGCTTCAAGCTGTGAAAATTGATTGTCCCTGCGAATCATATACAAAAAATTCTCCGCCGTCGATAAATTTTTCTGAGGCGAATGAATAAAAAGGCTCTCACCGTCGTGATAATGCGACTTTGCCTGATACCCATACGCCGCCATAACAGGCATACGGCTAATAAGCTCAATCGACTGTCTGAAAATATTCGGAAGACTTACATCATCAGGATTTGAATCATAAGAATAGCACACCAAAACGCTTCTCGCAAGCTTATTCATAATATCTGCACTCGGTGCCTTTAAAATCATATCCTCGGTAAATCCTTTTGGCAACGCTCTATGCTCCGCAATCTGCTCAGTAAACGATTTAAGCTGCTCCGCCGTAGGAAGCTTTCCCGTAAGAAGCAAAAACGCAACCTCTTCAAAGCCAAATCTCTTTTCCTTCTGGCACCCCTCAACTATATCAAAAACATCTATTCCTCGATACCTCAATCGCCCCTCACAAGGAATTTTTTTTCCGTCATCAAAATAGTATCCCTTAACATCACCAATGGATGTTAAGCCTGCCATAACGCCCGTTCCGTCTTTCTTTCTAAGTCCTCTTTGCACATCGTATTTTTCATATAGCTCACGAGGCAAAACATCATAGGTATCCTTGGCAGAGCCAAGGATTTCCTCAGTATATCTATCATTATAGCTTTTGTTATTATCTCCCATAAACAACATCCCCCTAAAATATATCTTTTGTAAATAATACTAAATCATTTCTATTCTAAAATCATTCATCAAAGCAAGCCCTTGCACTGCACAATTAGATTTATTATATAATCAGTGAACGATGTAGTCAATATACCACAAAATTGCAGGGAACGGGTTTGCTCGTCCCTCCTTTTTTCGGCAGGAGTAAACCCCTGCCCTACATTGTCTATAACGGTTGAACAATGTAGATGCCACATCGTTTAGCGATATACTCACTACGTTCGTGCGATATATTTGTTCCAAATGCGATATAACTCGT
>JAZNSA010000005.1:0-3122 GCA_045590935.1 Clostridia bacterium
TCACCTCTTTTAATATTCTAGCAAAATGAATACTATATATCTACAGACTTTGAGTAACATATCGCAAAATATGCTTGATTCTCTATCCTTATACAAAAACCTTCCTTTTTTTAATCGTTCATTTTCAATTTCTAATTTTGCTAATTGCAGTCTTAACCTATCATTTTCTGTTAGAGATTTACTAGTATGTAATGCAGAAAAAGGATTACCTTTCCTATTATTTTTGCAATCAAATGCTGCTTCACCGTATTGATTGTAGTTTCTTATCCAACGATATATCATTCCTTTGTCAGCATCGTATTCTCTCGCAAGAGAGCCGGCTGATATGTGTTCTTCATAATATCTTCTTATTATTGCTATTTTTTGCTCCTTCGTCCAAATTCGTTTTACTTGTCCTTTTTTCAAGTTAATCACCCCCATAACTATTTTAACACAAAAACAAAAAAGTAGATACATGGTGGTTTTCCATGTATCTACTTTCATTTTACCACTTCAAACATAGCGGGTGGTCTTGGCTATCTGTAATTTTGTACCTCAAAATATGAATTCATATTTTTATCCCAAACGAAAACCCTTATATCCTCTAAATTTTCATATTCTTTTGCTATTTCAAAGCTTGCTGAATATGTATATGAGTTTTGAGCTTTCGTAACCGTAGGAATAATACAGCTCTCCAGTTTGCTTGCCCCGTCAACATTCTTATAAAGACCTACAAGAATTTTAACTCCGTCTGTCGTATCAATTTCAGAATTCAAGCAAACGTTTGCCGTTACAGCATTTCCGTTTGTTTCAAACTCAACGTGAGGAATATCTCCTTCAGGCAATGACCAATTATCAAGTGCCGTATATTTATACATATAATCAATTTCCTTCTCAGCCGTAAGCGGCTTAAACATAAGCGCCATATTAACTTTTTCCACGCCTTCGCCGTGTATAACAAGCTTGCGTATATCCGTCCTTAAATTTTCAGCCTGCCCGCCCTCTTCAGGCACATAAACAGGCGACGTAGGAAGATAATCCGCATCCATAACATCAAGCGTTAGGCTATCATCATCACACACAAGCCAAACCCCGAGTTTTTCCTTGCCACGTGTTAAAACTGCACTTTTTTTGTCATCCGCAATTTCAACAGTTGCCTTTGTATGTGCAAACCAATAAAATTCAGACGGGGCTTTCATAACAATCTCGTCTTGCAAAACTACCGCTTTTCTATCTGCAGTAAGCATTAGACCTCTCTCTGCCTTTGTTACATCTTCTTGATATGCAGCTGTTAAATCATATTTCGCATAAGCTCCTCTCGGCTTTGAAACAAACTCTTTAACATACACCCTCGAGGTCAAATTCTGCCCGCCCGTTGCATCGGGATTTATAACATATACATTCTGTCCTTCCGCTCGTTTTTTATAATATACCCATCTTTTTCCCCCAAAATACTCCGGCAAATTATAATCATCCGAGCCCAATTCCATAAACCATCTTTCATTTTCCGCATCCAATACAAATGTACCCGTATCCAAATCGGCATGACCCGCACTGTTATATCCGCCATGAATAGCGGCAAAAACTTGATTTTTGTCTGTCCACGAGGAACGCATCATAACAGTTGCCGAATCAAAGAAAGAGTAGTCAAGCGGTGTTGTTACATTTTGCGAGATATTTTCCGGTCTGTACCACAAAATATCGTTATATGTCGCACTTTTTTCTCTTGAATAAACCTCATTGTATCTTATTTTTGCGGCATCAGGGCGATTAAATGTATTTGCGTACCAATAGGACAATGCAGTATTTGTTCTGTCCTGTCCGTTATCTCCAAAATTAAACGCGCCCTGCTTACTTTCAGAATATACAGGTACTGTCCATGTATGAGCAAATCCAGGTGCATTTGCAAGTCCATAAGCAGTTTTTGTTCCGCAAGCAACCTGAAGAGTATTCATAACCTTAACAGCTCCGCCCGTTCCATAGCTCCAATATCCAAGGCCCTCAGGATAGCCTCCGTCAGGTGCATAGCATTTTAAACCGATTTCATTTGACTGCATTGCAAACTGCATTGCCTTTATAGCTAAATCTCCATACTCCTCATGAGTAGCAAGTGCCGTCGCAACTACCATAACTCCGCCGTTACATACGCTGTTCCAATTATTGTCCCACGTTGTCCATCCGCTTCTGTTTTCAACGCCCATAGGGGGCATCAAATGGTCCTTCGCTCCATAATATGACGTCAGCGAATCCTCTAGTCCGCAATCAAACAACGCCGCCTCAATAATAGCCTTCCTCTCGTCTGACCAACCATCGTACATCCAATCGTACGCAATTGCAACGCCTTCCATAACATCTGCCGCATTCAAAAAGTGTCCCGCTCCCCAATGCGGCCATTTTTCGCTATCACAAATATCTTCTAACGTGTACCACATAGCATCAACATACTTTTCCCTGTCCGCAGGCTCAGACAACTGGTACATCATTCCAAGCGAAATTGCCTTATCCGTTACACTGTAGTCGTTTTTTAATCTTCCTCCAACATCGGATTCAAATATAAACGGCTTTGCTTCTGAATTATTTGTTGCCTTGTTTATATAGTCATTAGCCTTGTTTGATATAGCATTTACCCACCTTTTAAATTCAGCATCCGTTTGATTATAGCTTTTAATTCTTGCAAAATCTGCCGCAGTGGCGTAAATTCTCGGATGATTTGGCGTTGTTTTTAAAATATCTTGCTTAATTGTTTCTCGGCTCGGTCTTTCAAAAACAAAACCATTCATAATATCAACCATTGTAGCAAGGTTGTTTTCCCTTGTATAGTTAAGAGCATTATCCGAAAAAATAATCAATCCCATATCGTCATAAAACGCATTTTTCAAAAGAGCCTTTTCGATTGTATCAAGCGATACCATCAAAACCCCATCCTCAACAAAAGGCGCATAATCTATGCTAATCGGATTTTTATATTTATCAATAATTTTCTCGCCCGCAGTTATGCAAATAAGCTCCGTCGCCGTTCTGATTTTAAGCTTGCCCGTCGATGCATCAAATGTTGTTTCCTCTGCCCCAAAAGAATCAAAAACAAATTCAGCAGGAACAAATACATTTCCATTAATTATTTTAGGTGTAACAGACAAATCATT
>JAZNSA010000006.1:0-6604 GCA_045590935.1 Clostridia bacterium
CTTGCCGTCCTCAAAAACAGGCTTCATAGCATCTCCCAATCTCAAGTCATAAATCTCAATTTCTTCATCGTTTTCATTTATGAAAACTGTTTCTTCGGATACCTTAAAGCGCTCTTTCGTTTTTAAAACATCTAAAACAACGCTGCTCTCTCTTTCATCAATAACAATTTGACTTAATCTGCACGCATTATCCTTAAAATCAACATACGAATCAATACTTGTAACGATTGAATCAACTGTTGCAATATGCGCCAAATCCTTAACCTTAAGCTCACTCAAATTATTTAGCTCATATCCGTTTCTTGTAAGCTTAACATCATCAGAAATCACAAGCTCGCTGATTTCTCCGTCAGCGCCCTCAAACTTAATCTCCTTAATCGGCAGAGTAGCAATGGATAAAATCTTTACATCCTTAAATCTTCTCTCGTTTCCGGTTCCCTTTATTGTTCTTACAAATCCATTTATCAACCCCAACACAACAGGATTTTCAAAATTCATTTCACTAAGCTTAACAGCCTTATCCTTTTCCATACAAGTCAAAAAGGCAGAAAGCTTATATTCTGTTCCATCAAGCATCGTTATTGAATTTGCATTTTGCGAAGCAACAACACCCTCAACGCTTTCCATAACCAAAAGGCTCTCTCTTACGACATCAAGTGCCCACGTACCGCTCGAAATATCAACCAAAGTCGCTAAATCTCCTATTGCTATATCAGAAAGCTCACATTTTCCCGAATTTATCGTATAGCTTGCTTTTTCATCCATCTTATAATTTACGCCGTCAATAGCAACAACACCGTCGTCTGCATACACTGCTGTAACAGAGCCCGTTGTATACTTAATGTCTACCTTCTTGATTATGCGGTCCAAAATAAGAGCTATTTGCGCTCGTGTTACGCCCGTATCAGGCGAAAAGCTTCCATCCTCCATTCCCGTAAGTATTCCGTTGCTTGCAGCAAACGCAACCGCCTTTAAGGCTTCAGCGGGAATTTTATCTGCATCGGTAAAGCTTTGCACAAGCTCTCCTGCCTCATCGAACTCATCTCTCAAATTAAGAATTTTTGAAAGCAAAACTGCAACCTCATAACGAAGCAAAATTTTATTCTTATTCTGCTCAGACAAATAAACTTCCAAATCCTCTTCATTCAACACGCCACGGGAAATCATAAAGGCAAGCTCTTTTTCTGCGTATGTATTAAATTTATTTATCAAAGGTTTATATTCATACTGACTAAACTCAACTATAAACGAATTCTGATAATCGTTTACTCCGATTGCTCTTGCAAGCAACGTAAACGCTTCTTGACGAGTTATCTGTTTTTCAGGGCCATACGTTCCGTCAGAATAACCTTTAATTATTCCCAAATATGCCAACTCATTAATTGTTTCTTTCGCCCACTCATAAGTATCGTCTTGCAAATCCGAAAAATTTGTCGCATACGAAACAGACGATAAAAGAATCGTTACCATAATCAGTAGTGAAATGATTTTTTTTAGCATAACCTTCATCCTCCCCATAGTAAAAAACGTTTCGATAAAATTTCTTACATATAAAAATTTCTTACATATATATTATATACTAATTCAATTATTAAGTAAATAGTTTTTTTTAATTTTTTAAATTATTTTTTGTTTCAAAATGGGCTTTTTATTATTTGTTTTCAAGAAAAGATACAATCCTTTTTACAAATTGAAGCCGCTTATCTAAAAAGGCGTCTTTCCTTAAAATTAATTTTTCATTTTCACTGTTATATATTGAGAGCTTGTCCTTTGCTGCAATCAAAAGTCCGTCCATAAACTTAAAAATCTTCTCGCATCTATCGTCTTTAAACAAGATTTCGTTAAGCGTTTTATACAAAATATATTCCTCTTTTTTATCAAAGAAAAGCTCAAAATATTCCTTTGCATTTTCAAGCAAGAAAATATTTGTATATATTCCAACCTGTGAAAATCCTTGCGGTTTAATTTTATGCTCGAGCTTCTCCCAACCGTCAAGCGTAAATCTGTAATACATATCGTCTGAATTTTTAGGTATTTCGGAAATATTATATCTTTTTACCTTCTCTGTTTTAATAACTCTGCCAAAATATTGTATTCCATAGTCGTCTCCAAACAGATGCTTCGACTGATATATAGCTACAAATTCTATATCCTCCGCATTTTCTACAAACTGCTCAGGTATGTAATAAAAATTACCCTCCATATTAAGATAAAATTGCCCCGAATTTTTAACAACGGCAACAAGCATGTTCTTCTTTGAAATATCAATATCCTCTAAATTTTCAAGCCCGCTCGGCTCTATAAAGCAAACGTCTTTTCCTGACTTTTCCCCGCCTATAAATCTCTTAAAATATTTTTTAAAAAATTCATCCATTAATTCCGTCTTGCTTAGTGAAAATTCAACTGTTTCAATTATTTCGCTCGAACAATTTGTACAGCATAATACTACCAATCCACTATCAAGGCAGTGCTCTTTTTCCTCATAAAGAATTTTTTCTCTTATCCTTCTTGCAATATCCGCTTCCTTTTCCGTTACAACTTTGCAATAGATTGGCACAAAAATGCATTTTTTAGAAACAATCGCATCGCTTGTCCTCTTTTTAACCAAAGCAGTTATAGCGCCTCTTTCAAAAAATGTGTATGTTAAAATTATTTCGCAATCATTTTCAGAATCGATATATACCGTTTGAATTTGCTTATCCAAGTCAATTTCAAGCTTACCTTCATTGCAAAAGACTTTGTTATCCTTAAACGGCACATATTTCTTTGCAAGCATTTCGCACATTTCTAAAAAGCACCAGAATGGATAGAGCTTATCAATGTCAAAGCTGCTTAGTCTCGTGTAATTTCCACACAAATTTTCAACAAGTGCCACAACCTTCTTTATCTTTTTCGGAAGCTTCTTTTCGTAAGTAAGAAACTCTTTTTGGCTACATTCTTTTAAATACATATCACAAAAACCATCTGCGTTTTCATCAATAGCATACAAAGCACCGCTCTTTTCCTTCATTCTGCCATAAAAATATGCTTTTACAAATTCAAAAAGCCTTTTGTTTTCATTAATTGCCTTTCTTTTTTTCAGTTTTTCTTTGGCTTCTTTGTTTTTCTTCTTAAACCATACATTATTAACTGCTTTTGAAAAGGTATCCTTTTTTAAATTTTCGATACTGCTTACCGCTCTTTTATAATTCTCTGAAAAACCCTCATAGCTTTTATCTGCTTTTGCAAGTTCAGCATATATAATTTGATTTGTTCTTTTTATAAATTGTTTAAAATCGTCCTTATAATTTTTATTGTCTGTTGCTTCAAAGCTGATACGAGCATATAACTCTCCGCTTATGAATATTTCAATGCAAACAGCACAAGGTCTTTCAAAAGATAAAATACCACTTAGCATATTTCCCGCAGCAAAAGGCTTTATTCTTTCCTCATCATTTACTCTTATATCCAATTTTTCTCTTGATTTATTAAAAACAATTATTTCATAAGCCTTATTACATAAAAAGCAAGGTACCTCTCCCGATACATCGCACCCATCAACGCAAAAAGCATCTATCGGCAAACCCCAGCGTGCATCATCCTCACCTTTTATAAAAATATTAACTTTTTTGGATTTAAATTCAAACATACCTATCCCCTCGCAGTAAAAGCTAAAACAATACGCTTCCTTTTTAATTTTATCATACATTTTCTCTATATGCAAACTATTTCTTAACCAAACCAATATATTTTTTCGTCATCATTTACAACGTCATTGATTTTTATACACAATTTATCTACAAATCACACAACGCCATACAAATTATCCATATTTTATGCAAAAAAAAGCAAAAAAAGCTTGACATTCCTTGACAAAACTGATACACTAGACTAGTATCGATAGAATTGTGCAGTCTGTCTGCACGTATTTTGGAGGAAAAAATGCTTAGTGATATTAAAGGCACGAATGTGTGCGTTGGAGTTAAGCAATCGAAAAAAGCGCTTGAGGAAGGTATTGTGTCAAAAGCTTACGTTGCCGATGATGCAGACCCTCACGTCACCGAGCCCTTTGCGGCTGCTTGTAAGTCAGCGGGGGTAGAGGTTATACGGACTCCGTCTATGGAAAAGCTTGGGCACGCTGCGGGAATTGATGTTGGAGCGGCAATTGTGTCCGTTTTAAAGTAGTTTTAACATGAGTTTATAGAAGCTTTGCTTTTATAATATATAAAATTTAATATTTGTGAAAGGAGGAATCTGAAAAATGCCTACATTTAATCAGTTGGTTAGAAAGGGAAGACAGGATAAGATTTTCAAATCTTCAACCCCTGCTCTCTTGAAAGGACTTAACTCATTAAAGAAAAAAGCGACAGACCAGAGCTCGCCTCAAAAGCGTGGAGTTTGTACTTCAGTTAGAACAATGACGCCTAAAAAGCCAAACTCTGCTCTTAGAAAGATTGCCAGAGTTCGTCTGACAAACGGCATTGAAGTTACAGCTTATATCCCGGGTATCGGACATAACTTGCAGGAGCATAGTGTTGTTTTGATTGAAGGCGGAAGAGTTCGTGACTTGCCTGGTACAAGATATCATATTATTCGTGGTACTCTTGATGCTCAGGGTGTTGCAAATCGTAATCAGGCAAGAAGCCGTTACGGTGCAAAGAAACCAAAAGCGAAGTGATATTAATACAAATGTATTATGTGGCTTTGCCAAAAATCACAATATAAGTGCGGCAACTACTCATACCTGTGCTTTTTAGCAAGGCTGTGTAATTAAATTGTAGTGCGCGCTGTCAGTATTTTTTTAAATTACTGAGTACCTGTGATTATGATTAATCATGAAGGAGGGAAGAAAAGTGCCAAGAAGAGGTTTTATAGCAAAGAGAGAGGTTTTACCGGACCCTATGTATAACAGCGTTGTTGTTACAAAGCTTATAAACAACATTATGCTTGACGGTAAAAAAGGTGTAGCACAGCAGATAGTATATGATGCTTTCGAGATTATCGGCGAGAAAACAGGAAAGAATCCTTTGGATGCTTTCGCTGAAGCAATGGATAATATCATGCCTGTATTAGAGGTTAAAGCAAGACGTGTCGGTGGTGCTAACTATCAGGTTCCTATCGAGGTTCGTCCTGACAGACGTCAGACTCTTGGATTAAGATGGCTAACAACTTATTCAAGAGCTCGTAATGAGAGAACTATGCGTGAAAGACTTGCAAATGAGATTTTAGATGCTTTAAACGGTACAGGTGGTGCTGTTAAGAAGCGTGAGGATACTCATAAAATGGCTGAAGCTAATAAGGCTTTTGCTCATTTCAGATGGTAGTATCATAATTTATATGAATTTAACACACAATATTCATTACAAATGAAAGGAGGAAATGAATAATGGGTAGAGAGTTTTCTTTGGAAAACACTAGAAATATCGGTATTATGGCGCATATTGATGCCGGTAAAACAACTACTACAGAAAGAATTCTTTACTATACGGGACGTGTTCACAAGATTGGTGAAACTCACGAAGGTGCTGCAACTATGGACTGGATGGCACAGGAGCAGGAAAGAGGTATAACAATTACTTCTGCTGCAACAACGTGTTTCTGGGATGGTTCAGCTCATCAGTTCCCGAATACAAGAGTTAATATTATAGACACCCCCGGACACGTTGACTTCACTGTTGAAGTTCAGCGTTCACATCGTGTACTTGACGGTTCCGTAACTGTTATGTGTGCAAAGGGCGGCGTCGAGCCTCAGTCTGAAACAGTTTGGCGTCAGGCTAACGACTACAACGTTCCAAGAATGATATACGTTAATAAAATGGATATCATGGGTGCCGACTTCTACAACGTAGAATTGATGGTTAAAGAAAGACTTCATGCTAACGGGGTTCCGATTCAGCTTCCTATCGGTGCTGAGGATACTTTCAGAGGAATTGTTGATTTGATGACAATGAAGGCTGAAATATATTACGACGATATGGGAAAAGAGTATGGCGAGGAAGAAATTCCTGCTGATATGCTTGCAAAGGCTGAGGAATACAGATCAAAAATGGTTGAGGCAATTGCCGAAACTGATGAAGATTTGATGATGAAGTATCTTGAGGGCGAGGAAATTTCCGTTGAGGAATTGAAAGCAGCTCTTAGAAAAGCAACTATTGCTAACGAAATCGTTCCTATGCTTTGCGGAACTTCATATAGAAATAAGGGTGTTCAAATGCTTCTTGATGCTGTTATCGACTATATGCCAGCGCCTATAGACGTTCCTAACATCAAGGGTGTTAACCCTGATACTGATGAAGAGGACGAAAGACCTTCTTCAGACGATGCTCCGTTCTCAGCACTTGCATTTAAGATTGCAACTGACCCGTTCGTGGGTAAGCTTTGTTTCTTTAGAGTTTATTCAGGAACAATTGAGGCTGGTTCATATGTATTGAATGCTTGTAAAGGAAACAGAGAGCGTTTCGGAAGAATACTTCAGATGCACGCTAACCACAGAGAAGATATCAGCATTGTTTATTCAGGTGATATCGCTGCTGCAGTTGGTTTGAAGAATACAACAACAGGTGATACACTTTGTGATGAAAAGCATCCTGTAATTTTGGAATCAATGGATTTCCCTGAACCGGTT
>JAZNSA010000007.1:0-8047 GCA_045590935.1 Clostridia bacterium
TAATCCTCTTACTATGTTTGGATTGATAGAAAAGCTAATATTCATCTCGTTTAAGCACGCTTTAACCTTTTCAAAATGATTTGCACAATCCTCGCAAATATGGTCTATAAGCTTAGGCGCACCCTCTGCAAGCTCAGAGCAAATTGGTGATTTGCAATCTAAAATTCTTAAAGGATTTCTCTCTAATCTACTCTTACACGTTTCGCAAAGCTTATCAAAATTCTCATTAAAATATTTCTTTAAAAGCTCGTTATATTTTTTTCTGCATTCAGGGCAACCAATTGAATTTAAATTAAGTTCCAAGTTCTTGAGCCCAAGCTCGGAAAGAAACATTACCGCAAGAGAAATAATTTCCGCATCAACGCAAGGCTCAGCAGAGCCGAAAACCTCAATTCCGAATTGGTGAAACTCACGAAGTCTGCCTGCCTGTGGCTTTTCGTATCTGAAACAAGGCTGAATATAGAAAAGCTTTTCAGGCATAGGGTTTGCATATAAATTTCTTTCAAGAAACGCTCTCGCACTTGAGGCAGTAACCTCAGGCCTCAAGGTTATGCTCCTTCCGCCCTTATCCTCAAACGTATACATCTGCTTTTCAACAACATCTGTCGTATCTCCAACGCCACGCAAAAACAATTCCGTATGCTCAAAGGTTGGCGTTCTGATTTCGCTAAAACCAAAACGACGACAAATATCCCTCGCACAACCCTCAATATGTTGCCATTTTAGCGTATCCTCTCCTGTTATATCACTTGTACCTCTGGGTGCTTTTGTTAGCATAAAATCATTCCTTTCCGCTTTCCTCATCTTCATTATCGGCAGACAAAAGAAGATTTATAACATCCCAAACAGTTATTTTTCCCTCGTCTGTCTTAGTAGAAAAAGGAACTAAAATATCCTCATCTGTCAACTGAAGCTTATTATATATCATTTCAAGATTTTCTTCAAGTGCTTTTTTCGAAAGCTTGTCCGTTTTTGTTGCAATAACAACTACGCTCTCCTGATAATTTCTTATCCAATTAAGCATCATAATATCATTTTCGTTTGGTTCGTGCCTACTGTCAACCAAAAGGAAAACTTGATAAATTTGCTCTCGGTTATTAAGATATGACTCAATCATTTCTCCCCACTTTTTAACCTCTTCCTTTGAACGAGAAGCAAATCCGTAGCCCGGTAGGTCAACAAGATAAATAGACTCGTCTATATTATAAAAATTTATTGTAGCCGTTTTTCCCGGTACTTGACTAACCCTTGCAAGACTCTTTCTGTTCAAAAGCTTATTTATCATAGAAGACTTTCCAACATTCGACCTGCCCGCAAAAGCAAACTCGGGCAAATCCCCTTTTGGATACTGCTTTGGTGAAACAGCCGAAACAGTTATATTCGCATTGTGTAAATTCATATAAAAACTCCATTCTGTCAAAAAGCATTTTTAAAAAATTATTGAGTTACTGTGTTATTATAAATTTTCCCCTCATTCATCAAAGGACAAACATTTACTTCCTCTTTCGAGATAGGAAGCGAAAATCCTCGCTCTTTCTTTGCAAGCAACGCACAATTTAAAACATCATCAATCGTCGATGCCAAAACAAACTCAACATTTTCCTTAACAATTTTATCAATATCATCTAAATCGGGCTCATTTTCCTTTGGAATAATTATTTTCTTAATTCCTGCCCTATAAGCCGCAAGCGACTTTTCCTTAAGCCCGCCAATCGGCAAAACTCTGCCCCTGATTGTTATCTCACCTGTCATAGCAATATCTTTTCTTACTGCGCGTCCGCTGAGCGCCGAAATTATCGCAGTTGCCATAGTTATTCCCGCCGAAGGGCCATCCTTTGGCGTTGCCCCCTCAGGAATATGAATGTGTATATCAAGCCTTTTATAAAACTCTTTATCAATTCCAAGCTTGTCGCAAGCGGAACGAATATAACTTATTGCCGCTTTCGCAGACTCTTTCATAACGTCGCCGAGATTTCCCGTAAGCTCAATTTTTCCGCTTCCGCTCATAACATTTACCTCAACACTGAGCGTTTCGCCACCAACGCTTGTCCACGCAAGCCCACGAACTATTCCAATCTCATTCTTTTCATTTGCAAGCTCAATTTTATACTTCTTTTTGCCAAGATAGCTTTCAATATTGTCTTTCGTTATTATAACCTTCTCGCCAATTCCCGATGCTATCTTTTTAGCCGCTTTTCTAAGAAGCGAAGCTATTTGCCTCTCGAGCCTTCTTACGCCTGCTTCCCTTGTGTAATACTTTATAACAGACTCAATTGCATCATCCGAAATTTCAACATCTTTTTCATTTAAGCCATTTTGCTTAAGTTGCTTAGGCAAAAGGTGTTTTCGTGCAATAACAAGCTTTTCCTCGTCTGTATATCCATCTAAATTAATAATTTCCATTCTGTCAAGAAGAGGGGGTGCAATTGTATCAAGCGTGTTCGCTGTTGTTATAAACATAACATCCGAAAGGTCAAAAGGCACTTCCATATAGTGGTCTAAAAACGAAAAGTTCTGCTCTCCGTCCAAAACCTCAAGCATAGCTGACGAAGGGTCGCCCTTGTAGTCATTTGACATTTTATCAATCTCATCTAAAAGTATAAGCGGATTTTTACTTTTTGCCGTTTTCATAGCCGTTAAAATACGTCCCGGCATCGCTCCTATATATGTTTTCCTATGTCCTCTTATTTCTGCTTCATCTTTAACTCCGCCAAGAGAAATCCTGACATATTTTCTATTTACCGCCGCCGCAATTGAGCGTGCAATAGACGTTTTTCCAACTCCAGGAGGTCCAACAAGGCACAAAACAGGACTGTGAATGCTCTTTGAAAGCTTTCTTACCGCCAAAAATTCCAAAATTCTCTCTTTGACCTTTTTTAGCCCGTAATGGTCTTCATCCAAAACCAATTCGGCCTTTGCTATATCAATTCTTTCTTTTGTTTTTTTATTCCACGGAAGCTCGCAAATATTATCAAGATACGTTCTTATAACGGCTGCCTCAGGAGAGCCGGAAGGCGTTTTAACAAGCCTGTCCACTTCCTTTTCAAGCTTTTCTGAAATCTCATCACCTAGCTTAAACGATTTAAGCTTCTTTTTATATTCAGCCGCTTCCGCTCCAACGCCGTCTTTGTCGCCAAGCTCGTCGGAAATAACCTTTAACTGCTCACGCAAGTAGTATTCTCTCTGATTTTCGTCGATATGCTTCTTAACCTTTTCTTGAATTTCCTTTTCAAGCTTTATTATATCAATTTCCTTTTCCAAAAGTGCCGTAAGAATACTAACTCTTGTTTCAATATTATCACACTGCAAAAGCATTTGCTTATCTGCAAAATCAAAATGTACGTTTGCCGCAATAGCATCGCAAAGCTCCGTACAATCATCAATTATCATAATTTCTGCCATAGACTCTGCGCTTATTTTAGAATCATACGCAAAATAAGTCTCAAAAGCATTTTTAAGCGTTCTTGTTAAAGCATCGTTCAACTCCTCTCCAACATCTGCCCCACTCTCGTGCATCTCCTCAATATCACAAGAAAAATACGGAAAATCAGAAACAAATTCGCAAATTCTAACTCTGCAAACACCTTCAACAAGAATTTTCACACTGTTTCCGGGAAGCTTAACAAGCTGTTTAATTTTAACAAGCGTACCAACGCTATATATATCGCTCTCTTCAGGATTTTCAACCATAACATCCTTCTGAGCCGCCAAAACAACAAGCTGCTCGGCCTCCATAGCCGCTTCAATTGCTTTATGCGACTTTTCTCTTCCCGCATCAAAATGCGTTACCATATATGGAAAAACAACAATCCCCCTCATAGCAACAAGAGGAATATTTGCTTTATATACCAAATTTCTTTCTATCATGTATCTTCTCCTTTTTTTAACCTCACAAAAAATAACGTTATACTATTTAAGTATACAATATTTCAACGTATTTTTCAACCTTTTTTCAAGCTTTTTTTAATTTTTTGTTATTTTTACTACTATAACGTATAATTTTAAAAAATTTTGTCCGAAATATATGAAAATTTCAGCAGTTATATATCAAATCGTATACTTCACAAATCAAATTGCTCCTGTTTTTGCTGGCAATTGTCTCTATAAGCTCTGCCTCGCCTATCCGCCCTATTATTTTTCCCCTATCATCCACTATATTAATAACCATATAAAAGCTGTCCGAAAGCATTTTTAAAATGTTTTTTGATGGGCAATTTTTAGCCACTACAACCTCACGAACAGGCATCAGGGTACTTTCCTTAAGCTTTTCTTTACTGTATATTAAAAGCTCGCTATATGATTTTATTGCCGAATTTTTTTGCTTGCTTATTTCATATATCAAAAATGCGCAAAGCATAACAATTGATGTGTTAAATCTATACGCAACAACTGACACAAAAATAAAAACGCAAATAATAGCAACGCAAAGCCCTGATATAAACATGCTTATTTGAGTAGCTTTAAAAATGCCGAGCTTTTCTTGTAAAACTCTTTTGAAAATTCTTCCGCCGTCCAGAGGATAAATCGGCAATATATTAATAACAAACAAAGAAAAATTCGCTCTTATAAAATAAATTATATTCTCATTCGATTTTATAATGGCGCTAAAATATATTCCTAAAACAGCAACTGCAAAGCTCCCCAAAGGACCCATTGCACAGAGAAGAATTTCATTAAGATGCGAAAGCTTTCCTTTTATTTTCATACTAATGCCAAACGGAAGAACAACAAGTCTGCCTATCGGAATTTTCATTTTCACTGCATAAAAAATGTGAAAAAGCTCGTGAATTGCAAGCGCAAGATACGACATTAATGCAAATCTTACCGCTCCGCAAAGAAAGCATATAAATATGAACACGAAAAAAAATGCGCTGATATACAGTCGCCCGAGCTTTAACATTTAAAATATTTGAAAACAATACGTTCTATCTTTTTTTGCATCATTTAACATATCCCCTATCTGCAAGCTATTAAATTTTATTAACAAAATTTAATAAATATAACTTGCATACAGAAAATATCAATATGCAATCGGAAGAATCGAACCAAAATCCGAAAGTGTGCCTTTGCAAAGCTCCAATGGACTAATTTTGTAGTTTTTTAAAAAGGCTTTGATATTTTCACAGTCAGGATGAGTTTTTAATTCTCCAAAAAAAGCCATCGTGTCATTCGATAAAAGACCGCTCGCCCCTCCGATAAATCCATAGTTATAACCGGAAAGAGAAATATTTCCTTCCGATATTTTCAAAACGTCAAATCCATTTTGATTTGCCGCCTTAAAAATGCAGTCATCCGAGGTTATAAGCGCATTTTTGCTGACAATACATATACTGCATTTTCCATATCCTTGATTTATATTAATTTTTTTTGTATAATTTTCGTTATCAAAATCCAAAATAGCTTTGTCTAAACAATTTAACTTTGCAAAAACGCTCTCCGAAATTCTTGCCGCATTGTAGCTGCAATCATTTGGATATTTGTTTTCAAGGAAAGCTTTGCCTTTAATAATTTTTGCGCCACTTCCTTCAAATTGTTTTTGAAAATATGAAAAAAGAGTCGGCTCGCAAACAAAAAAATTATCCTTAAGATGATGAAACACTATATCAGGATGCGATTTTATCGGTGAAGTCAACCCAACTGCCGCTTTGGAATATATAATTTTAATTTTCTCATTTTCAAGCGTTTTTTTTGTCTCTATGTCAATTCTCTCATCGGCAATAACGCACGAAACGCGTTTGCAAGGTAAATTTGCATTTTCTAAAAACTCCATATATCTCTCCGCCTTGTAACACTATTTTTTCTCTTACATACTATAGTGGTATACCCGACTTGTTTTCAAGTCGTTAATATACCCCGCAGTATTTTGCCTAATCCAAGATACTGCGGGCTTTTTATTTTTTTACTAACAACAAAAGCCTGACGACAAGCGACAGACCTTTGTTTTAAAATATCTTAAATTAAATCACATAGATGTCTTAATATACTGAGTTACAATTTCTTCTAAAAGCTCATCTCTCTCAATTCGCCCTATCATTCCTCTTGCATTATCATAGCTCGTTATATAAGTTGGGTCGCCTGAAATAATATAACCAACAAGTTGACTAACCGGATTATATCCTTTCACTGTCAGAGCCTTATAAACGTCGGCTAAAACCTGCCTTACTTCCTTCGTACGCTCAGTATCTCTATTATCAATTTTCATTGTTTCATTCAAATTCATACAAACGCCCCCCATTCATAAACAACGCAAGCAAAAAACATCAACTTGCATCAACAGACCACACTCGCAATCTATATATATTATACTACAGTACATTAAATATTTCAAGCATTATTTAAAAATATTACAATTTTTAAATAATTTCAACAAACACTATTTATCTTTCTTCTCTGAAATAGTTAGTTCCAAGAGCCCCAGGAATTGAATTGGATTTCTTTTTTCTCATAGAATCAATAACCAAAACAATAGCAGTTATCAAAAATGGAAGCATATCATAAAATCCCTGAGTTACCTTAAGACCAAAAATTGCAGACGGAACATAATGCCTTATAACGCCAAACGCACCAAACACATACGCTCCCCAAATTGCATGAACGGGGCGCCATTTTGCCAAAACAACCAAAGCAACGGCTATCCAGCCTAAACCATTTACGCAATTTTCAATCCATATACCGCCTGTTGTTACAACGCCGCACCAAAATCCGCCGATACCGCATATTCCGCCGCCCAACAGAATGTTAAAATACTTAAGAAGCGTTACCTTGATACCTGCCGCATCTGCCGCCGCAGGATTTTCTCCTATTGCGCAAACAGCTAAACCAAGCTTTGTTTTCTTTAGATAAAAGCCCATTAATAAAGCAACAGCAATGCCAAGATAAACTAAAATGTTATGAGAAAATAATAACTGTCCTACAACGGGAATATTTTCTAAAAAACCAAAATTAATATCCATTTTAGGAATAAAAGTTTTAGCAAGACCCAAAACACCATCTTCCGTTTTAGCCCTTGCAACCTGTCCTAAAAAATTTGCAAGACCTATACCAAAAACAGTAAGCGTCAAGCCTGCAACGTTTTGATTTGCCATAAACGTTATTGTCAGCACTGCATATATAAGCGAAATAAGCACGCCTCCAACAAACGCTCCCAAAACTGCAACCCAGAAGCTATTTGAATAAAGCGCCGCCATAAATCCAAAAAATGCACCAACCGCCATAATTCCTTCAACACCAAGGTTTAAGTGTCCGACACGCTCATTTGTAATCTCGCCAACAATACCAAACAAAATAGGCGTACCAAATGCAATTGAAGCAACTAAAAATTTAATAAACAAATCCAAGTTCATCAGTTCTTCCCTCCATTTTCAGCTTTCTTGTTTGAGATAGAAAACACAAATTTGTATCTGACAAAGATTTCACATCCCAAAATGAAGAACAGAATAATTCCTTGCAAAATATCTGCGCAGTCAGCACTCATAAGCGTATACGAGGACGAAATTGCCGCACAACCCTTTTCCAATATACTAAGCAACACAGTTACTATTGCAATCGCCAAAGGATTTAACTGAGCAAGCCAAGCAACTATTATCGCAGTAAAACCAATGCCTCCCGCAACGCTTACAGATAAGGTCAAATCCGAGCCTGTAGCCTTAACCATTCCCGCAATTCCCGCAATCGCTCCGCTCATAAACATCGTTCTTACAATTATCTTTTTTACATTCATTCCCGCATAAGTAGCAGTATTCGTACTCTCTCCGACAACCTTTATCTCATACCCTTGCTTAGTATATTGCATATATATGTATACAAGAAATACCAAAGCAATTGCAACTATCCAACCAAAGTTTATTCCAAAAACCTTGTCCAACCAGACATTTTTTGCAAACGTTGCAATTTTAGGAAACGTTGAACCGGGCTCTTTCCATATACCATCTCTCAAAATGTAAATTATATAAAGTGCTATATAGTTAAGCATAAGCGTAAATAAAGTTTCATTAGTATCATATTTAATTTTAAATATTGCAGGAATAGGCCCCAATATTCCACCGCC
>JAZNSA010000008.1:0-2880 GCA_045590935.1 Clostridia bacterium
ACCTTGACACGTTTTTAAATATATTGTATAATGACTAAAAAGCTTAGTTTCAAACAAAATAAATTTAAAGGAGGAATATGTTATGAGAAAAGCTTTTAAGGCAATAAGTATGATTTTGACTGTTGCTATGTTAATTTCATGCTTGCCTGTTGGTGTCGCTTTTGCGGCAAAAGAAACAATGAAATTTGAGGATTATCCTGAGGAGGTCGTAATCTTTGATGCTAATTCCGAAAAGGAAATCAAAGCGGCAAAGCTTGCGCCAAGCAAGGATATTACAAACGAGAAGGATTTTTCGGCTAAATGGGAATTTAATAAGGTAGAAGGTCTTTACTTCTCAAATGTTAAAGACCTTTCTGCGTATGAAACAATTGAGTTTTATATGAAGGGTGATGATGAGCATCCTGCAACTGTATATTTTTATATAACTGCGGAAAATCCTGATAAAGAAGGCTCTGATTATTATGAGGGTGGAAAATTTGAAGTTAAACCAGGCTGGAATAAGTATAGCTTCAGCGTTTCTGCAATGGCTACGAGAAAGATGAGATCGCCGCTTCCAATGTCAAATATATCGGCTGTTGCGATGCACGTTTCAGGTTGGGAACTTGATAAGGTTAACGACCTTGAAAATACTGTTGTTTATTTAGATAGTATTATTGCAAAAAAAGGAACGGGGTTTGTTGGCTTGCCATCTTCGTCGTCAACGGGTTCTTCAAGTGGAATTGATGTAAACATCGGGTTTGTTCCTGGATTTAAAGAGGTTTCTGAGAATGCAGTTAAAGATGTTAAGGATGCAGTTTGCTTAAAGGTTAATTGCCCAACGGCTCTTGTTCGTCATGAGCAGAAGTTTATCGACGAAAACAACAAGGACGTTGTTCCTATGATTGTTAATTCAAGAACTCTTGTTCCTGTAAGATTTATAGCCGAGGCATTTGGTGCAGAGGTAGGCTGGGACGATGCTACAAGAAAAGTAACAATTAATAAGGATGCTGATACGTTAGAGCTTGTTATTGGAACAAACATTATCAAAAAGAACGGAAAAGATATTGAAATTGATGTTCCTGCGGAAATTTATAACGAAAGAACGATGCTTCCGCTTCGTGCAGTAACGGAGAATTTGGGCAAAAAAGTGTTCTGGGATGATATGGGACTAATTATCATCGATGACAAGGAATATACATATACAAAGGAAAAAGACCTTGAAACAATGCTTGATATTATGGCAGGCTTCACTTATGAGAGACCTTCAAGAGAGCAAATCAAGGCAGACCTTTTGAAAAATACACCAAATCATCCGAGAGTTTTTGCAACGGCGGATGATTTTGAGAGAATAAAGGAATATGTTGCAACAGACCCAGCAGTACAAAATTGGGTTGCTACAATATCGGAACAAGCTGATAAGTATGTTGCAGCAGCTGCAGATCAGGAAAAGCTTTTTGATTATGCGTATGATGAGGGCGGAAGACTTGCTAATTCCAACGACGTAAGAGAAAAGGCTAAAGCTCTTGGACTTATGTATCAATTGACAGGCGATATGAAGTACGTTGATGCAATGTGGTACACGCTTGAATGTATGTCTGACAGGAAAAAATGGTCTAACTGGGGAGCGGGACACTTCCTTAATACGGCAGAGGTTATGGAAGGTTTTGCAATTGCTTATGACTGGATGTATGATGCTTGGTCTCCTGAGAGAAAGACTATTATTGAGGAGGCTATGTATGATTGCGGTATAGAAGATTCTCTTACAGCATACTACGGCGCAATGGATTTTATTCAGCCACCTATGAGTCAATTCCACAGAAGTGGCTGGTGGTCTCAAGGTAATAACTGGAATCCGGTATGTAACGGCGGTGTTATGGCAATAGCTGTTGCAATGGCAACTCATGAAAAGTATGGCGATTTGGCAATTAAGGCAATGGATTTTGCTATGAGATCAGTAGAAATTGGTCTTCGTTGCTATGCACCTGACGGCGGATACGTTGAGGGTGTTGGATATTGGTCTTATGGTACAGGCGGAGCTGTTAAGCTTATGAATGCTCTTCAGGTTGCCTGCGGAACGAAGAGTGCTTATGGTCTTGCTAATGCACCAGGATTTGATGTAACATGGGGAATGCCTGTATATTCTGAGAGTAAGCAGGGTGCATTTAACTACTCAGACAGCGACGTTTACAGAACAGATACATCATGGCTTTTGTGGTTTGCTAACACATATAATAAGCCTGAGGTTGCAGCGCTAAGATACAATGAACTTGCTTTGAAAGACGGAGGCAAGAGTGAAAAATGGTCAACAATATTTGATGTTTTATGGTACAGAGCAGAAAATCCAAAAGGGGATGTTGCACTAGGATTAGACAGATCATTCTTTGCTGTTGATACTTTAACGATGCGTTCATCATGGACAGACCAAAATCAGTTGTTTGCTGGATTGCATGCTGGTTCAAACAATGTTGGCCACTGTGATATTGACTCTGGCGTATTCGTTTTGGATGCTGAGAATGTAAATTGGTTTATTGATTTAGGTTCTGATAACTACAATCTTCCTGACTACTGGAACATGGGACCAGGCGGAAAGAGATGGCAATACTACAGCAAGAGAGCTGAAGGACATAACGTTTTCGTTATTAATCCTGGTTTTGCTGAGGAACAGGTTACAGATTCTGTCTCACCTATTACAGAGTTTGTTTCTAAGCCAAGAGGAGCGTATGGTAAGGTTGATTTGACATCTGCTTATGCAACAGATGCCAAAAAGGCAATTCGTGGTATTATGATGGGTGAAAACAGAAAGGTTGTTATTGTTCAGGATGAAATAACAATGAAGAAGCCGTCTGAATTTTATTGGTTTGCTCACACAAAGGCTGAGATTGAGATTGCAGAGGACGGAAG
>JAZNSA010000009.1:0-3788 GCA_045590935.1 Clostridia bacterium
GTAGTGTTATTACTGTTTTTACTTTATTTTTTTTTAGAAAATTCAAAAGCTTTTTGATATTTAAATATCCACCATGAATGTTATGGAGATGAACTATATCAGGATTGATTCTTTTTATTTTATTAATAAGCCTTATGGTACATAACTTAGAAAAATATCCATGTATTCCCAAAAACTTCCCCATATACGAATGAAAATGAACATCAAAATAATTACTTATACGAAACGTGTTTTTTTCATTACAATTACCTATTCCGTAAGCAAAATAGCTCTCATTTCCATTTTTTAAAAGTTCATTGTGAATTTCTAAAGCTATATTCCCTGTACTTCCATTTGGAACTGTATTAATTTGAAGAATTTTCATTGTTAACAACCTCATTCAAAAAATTCAATAATTGCTCTACCCGTTTATTACAATTCTTCTGTTCTCTTATCCAACTTGAAGCAGACTTGCCCTTATTAGACAAAGTTAACTCACTCTGAGACAAAATTTCGATGAATTTATTTGTAAGCTTTTCTTGAGAGATATCGTCTATAGAGTATATATAATCATAATACTCATCTGGAATTCCCTGCAATTTACTTGATAAAACAGGCGTCTCACTAAGCATATATTCAACCGTTTTAGATGGGAATGAATATTTTGTATATTCGTCTTCACAATTTCTTACATTAACGAGTAACGAAGCTCTTTTTTCGTATTTGAGAATTTCACTGTGTGAAACTCTGCCGAAATACTTAATTCTGCTATCAAGTTTCTGAGCGGATTCAATTTCTGAAACATAATCCCCGTCGCCGAAAAGCCACAATTCATAATCCCCCTCAAGTTTAAGAAAAGAATTAACAAGCAAATCCGCACCATATTTTTTATAAAGCATTCCCGCATACATAATCGCCTTTTTGTTGCTTTTCTCTACAGATAAAACAGTGTCGAACAAATTTGGATTGCATACTGCTTCTATAACAGTATATGGCTTATCGGGTGCAACCTCGTCTTTCATCTGCTCGGTAAAATATATGTATCCGTCGAAGCCTTTCTGAAGGTCAACAGCCTGAGAGCGATACATTTTTGAAAACAGCTTTCTGATTCCCGAGGTTGATGTGTTAGTCATAGCAAGCTTCGGAAGGTCTGCTATAAAAACAAAGCATTTGCAGCCGAATTTCTCGCAAAGCTCAATAATAACCTTTGAAACAGGGGGATACAGAGAATAAATAACAACGCATTTATTTTTATCGCCGTTGTTTTTTATAAGCCATTTTTTGAGTGCCGATTTAGCCGAAGCTGCAAAAGTAATCTGCTTTATCAACTGAATGTTTACGGCAGAGAGCCAGGTTGTTTTTATCTCTGAATTAAAATATTCGGTTTTCTTTTTTATAAAAAGTCTGTCGCCTGTAGGGAATGCAGAAACGGGAACAAATGAATGAATTTCAAGCTCGGCATCGCTTCTGCCGATAAAGCCTTTTAAAAAGCTTTGCTCAAAAAGCTGAGCAGAGGCAGAGGGTTTCTTCTTGCTGTTTTTTACAATCTTTTCAAATTCAGCGTTACTGCACACCGTACTAAAATAAAAAATTTTCATTTCTTGTTAATTTTTCCTTCACAATAATTTTTAAATTCTTCTAAAAATGCATTTCGCCTTTGCTTTAATATATCAAAATCGAATCTTTTTGAATTCTCGTAATTCTCCTTTGCCATTTGATTTAATACTTCCTTATCATTTGTTGAAGCAAAAATTAAATCAGCTAATTTTTTATCATCACACATATCGTGAGTCCATTCAATTGGTATAAGCTCAGGCATAGTACAAACATTTGACGTTATACAAGGGCAACCTCTTGACATTGCTTCAGCTACACACCTACCAAAACCTTCACTCCTTGTTGGAAGAATAAACATATCCATAGTGTCTAACCACCTTAAAACCTCAATTGCCGTTGGAAGCGGGGACGGAAAATGTATTCTATTATAAACTCCAAATTTTTTTCCATACTCAATCCATTTATCACGATTTTCCTGAGTTCCGTTTCCTAAAATAGATAAATGATAAGTGTCAGGAAGCTGAGAAATGGCTCTTATTGCCGTATCGACGCCCTTTCCTACACCTTGATAAAATCCAATCAGAGCCAAGTCAACTCTTTTTTTTGTATCAAGTTGCTTTATCTTCTCAAATCTTTTATTTAAAACACAATCGTCAGCTTTTTCTAGAACAACATCAGTGCAACCACATACTTTTCCTTTTATCGGATATTTTTTTTGTAAATAGTTTTCGCTCACATAAAGCCCATATTCGCAATCTTTAATTGTCTTAAGAATTTTTTTGTATAAAATTGGTGCATATAATTTTTTTATTATTTTTCCGCTTTGCAGCAGAGCATTATGAATATCCCCTGTCATTTCTATCATATAAGGCTTATTTAATTTTTCAGCAATTTTTATTGCCATCATTCCTTTTCTGGATGCCGGCTTAATTAAAATAGCTTCTGCATTTTTTATTTCCTCGAACAAGATTTTTTTTATTTCCTTATCATTTGAAAAATCTCTCGGCAAGGTGTTTTTTTCTAATATTTCAACGCTTATATCAGGGTTATTCATGCGAACAAAACTGTCTTTTGATAGATATGCCCTCATTTCCTCTCCAAGCACTCTAACAGCATCAAAAACATTCAGATATTTCTCAAAAAAAGAATCAGCACAAGACGGGAGAGCGTATATTTCTCCACCAACTTTAGAAAATTGAAACGTACTTATATATAATAATTTCATACTAAAAAACCCTTTCCCTCAGCATTGTTGATGATATTCCGTCTGTGTGTGGCAAATATATAATTTCTACTCCAAGTGGCTTAAATTCCTGTTCAAATTTCTGCCATTGAGGAGTGCCTTGCCAATCAGAGCCAACAAACATTTTATCAAAATGGTACTTTTCCCATGCTGCAAGTTTATTTTTATTCGGCTGCGCAACAACCTTGTCAACATATTTTATTGCCTCAATTATTGCACATCTTTCGTAAAATGGAATAATCGGTGTTTTGTTCTTTTCCTTTTGAACAAGCTCATCTGTGCTTACGCCTACAATTAAAAAATCACATTTTTCCTTTGCACGCTTTAAAATATTTAAATGTCCAACATGAAACATATCATATACGCCGGTTGTGTACCCAATAATCATTTTATACATACTCCTTTTTTGCTAGCTTTTCCTGAGCTTCTTTTTCAAATTTGGTTGCTTTCATACAGTATAAGAAACTTATTGCAAGAAAAGATACAATATAATAAATTGTGTAAAAAACAAGCATAATATCGAATGTATCAGTGAAAAGAGCAATAAAAAGCCAAGGCATAAATATCCCAGAAACGCCTATGTTTTTGTCTATTTGTTCTCTGATATAAGCAAAGCTTTTTTTATCTTCTGTGTCTTTAAGGGTTATATCGTCCATCTGCCCTAAAATCTTTTTTGCGGCAAAATAGCAATTGAGATATTTTTGATGAACTAAACGCATATACAGATTTGCACATGCTCCGATTCCACCAACAAGTATAAAATAAAATTTATATTCGTCGGAAACCAAAAACGATGTGTGATACGCTGCCAATCCTAATGCAATGGTTGTAAAAGAAAACGGGCCGTATCCTGCAACCGCATCATAAAAATCTCCCATAAATGTTTTCACTTTTTTTACCCTTGCAATATTGCCGTCAACACAATCAAGAACAAGCCAAAAATTTGTAAGTATTACACCGCTGAGCATACACCAAAAATTGTCAATACACAGAAATACGGCGGCAATAA
>JAZNSA010000010.1:0-14294 GCA_045590935.1 Clostridia bacterium
CTGTGATCTCATTGATACAGTCGTAGATCACGCGGTAGGTTCTGATCTCAACGTTCTGTCTCTCGGCGCTGTCAAGTGCCGCTCTGTCGGGACGAACGTTAAATCCAACGATGATCGCATTGGAAGCCGCCGCAAGCATAACGTCGTTCTCACGGATAGCTCCTGCTGCCGCATGGATAACGCGAACGCGTACCTCCTCGTTAGTAAGCTTTTCAAGCGACTGCTTAACTGCCTCGGCAGAGCCGCCGACGTCAGCCTTAACGATAATGTTAAGCTCTTTCATCTGTCCATCACTAATCCTGTCAAACAAGTTATCCAAAGAAACAACTGTTCTCGCTTTGAACATTTCTTCCTTTTGCTTGAACTTTCTTGCTTCAACAACGTTTTTAGCTCTTCTCTCATCGTCAACAACATAAAACGTATCTCCGCCGTCAGGCGTTTCGCTAAGACCTAAAATCTCAACAGGAACAGACGGACCTGCCGCCTTAACAGACTTTCCTCTTTCGTCTGTCATCGCACGCACCTTACCAACGCTTGTTCCCGCGACAATTATATCACCCGAACGAAGAGTTCCGTTTTGAACAAGAACAGTAGCAATAGGTCCCTTCGCTCTGTCCAATCTTGCCTCAATAACAGTTCCCATAGCATGACGATTTGGATTTGCCTTAAGCTCTTTCATATCAGCCGTTAATATAACCATTTCCAAAAGCTCTTCTATATTCAATCTCTGCTTAGCGGAAACATTAACAAAAATTGTTTCTCCTCCCCACTCCTCAGGAACAAGACCATATTCTGTTATTTCCTGCTTTATCTTTTCAGGATTAGCGCCCTCTTTATCAATCTTATTAACTGCAACAATTACGCTTACTCCCGCAGCCTTTGCATGGTTTATAGACTCAACCGTCTGCGGCATTATTCCATCGTCAGCCGCAACAACCAAAATTGCTATATCCGTAACCTGAGCGCCTCTCGCTCTCATCGCAGTAAACGCTTCATGTCCCGGAGTATCTAAAAATGTTATTCCACGTCCGTTTATATTAACTCTGTACGCACCAATATGCTGTGTTATTCCGCCTGCTTCACCCAAAGCGACATGAGACTCACGAATTGCATCCAAAAGCGAGGTCTTACCATGGTCAACGTGTCCCATAACTACAACAACAGGCGAACGCTCCTTCAAATCTTCTGCCTTATCCTCTTTTTCATATTCCTTAAGCAAAATATCTTCATCGGATAACACAATTTCTTTTTCAACCTTAGCACCCATTTCTTCTGCCACCAAAGAAGCAGTGTCAAAGTCTATAACCATACTAACAGAAGCCATAACGCCCAAAATCATAAGCTTTTTAATAACCTCTGCGGCAGGCTTTTTAAGCCTTGATGAAAGCTCTCCAACGGAAATTTCATCCGGAATACTAACCTTTAAAATTTGAGGCTTCGGCTTTTCCTGCTTAACCGGAGGGGTAAACTTATTTTGCGCAAACTTATTATCACGCTGCCTTTGCGCCGCCTTTTTAATCTTTTGCTTTTTAACAGCATTATCTACATTAATATGCTCAGGAACAAGCTCCTCCATACGCTCATTATCAAGCTTCGACAAATCAACAACCGTCTGCCTTGTATCAATATGGCGCATCTTTCTTTGAATAGGCTCGTCTTTTTCAACTTCATATTTTTCTTCCGTTTTTTCAGCTTTTTCTGCCTTTACAGGGTTTTCAACATTTTCCGATTTTTTACCCTTCTCATCCTTCTTTTCCAAAGCAGGCTTCTTAGCAGTTTTTTCAACAACTTCCTTCTTTTCAGCTTTTTTAATTGCTTCAGCCTTTTCTTCTTCAACCGTTTCCTTTTTAGGCTCTTCTGCCTTTTTCAAGCCTTCAAAAACAGACATATCAACATTGCCTTCTTCAAAGGCATACAGCTTTGTGTAATGTTCAAAAATAATGCTAAGCTGTTCCTCTGTTAAAACAGCCGCATGGTTTTTCAGCACAACACCCTTCTCTGCAAACAAATTAATAATGTCCGCACTTTTAAGTTTCAAATTTTTTGCAACTTCATGCACTTTAATTTTTTGTATCATATATGACCTCCATTCCGTCGGTGGTGGCTATCCGACGCCTTTTTCTTGATTATTTACTCAATGCACATCTTTTTTTAATTTTTCTCTTGCAGCCTCTATTCCTTTTGCAAAATTCTCATCACACACAGCAACCGAAGAAACATTTTCCTTTCCGCAAAACCTTGCAAGACTATCTTTATTTGCATATTCAAAGCAATTAATATCATAGTACTTGCAAGCATCAAAAATTTTCTTCTTTGTGTTTTTTGAGGCATCCTCTGCAACAATAACTAACGCTGCCCGCCCGCTTTTTATGGCACGTTCTGCTAAAAAACTGCCAACCTCAAGCTTTCCCGCTTTTCTTGAAAGCGTAACAAACCACAATAACGAATCTCTCATTATTTAACCTCATCTTGCACTAAACAACTCTCAAGCTCATCGTATATTGCAAAGTCAATCCTTGTTTTAAAGCTTCGCTCAAACGCTTTTTTCGCTCTTGCTGCTTGTATGCATTTAATATCCTTACATATATATGCGCCTCTGCCATCCGCTTTCTTAGAATAGTCTATTAAAAATTTTTCTTCATTATTCTTAACAACTCTTATAAACAAATCCTTATCGCCTTTTTTTCGACAAACCGCACACATTCTTATAGGTTTATTCATAATAAAAAACCTCAACTTAAATCAATTCAGACATTTGAGTTCCATTTTCACTTTTTATATCAATTTTCCAGCCTGTAAGCTTAGCGGCAAGCCTTGCATTCTGACCTGACTTACCAATCGCCAAAGAAAGCTGATTATCTGGAACAATAACCTTTGCAAACTTGTTTTCCTCATCAACCTCAACGCTTGTTACTTCTGACGGACTAAGACTTGCTGCAATATACTCTGCAGGGTCGGCGCTCCATTTAACAATGTCGATTTTCTCTCCGCCGATTTCATCGCTTACTATCTGCACACGCTTTCCTTGAGCACCAATACAAGCACCCTGAGCATCAACATTCTCATCATGTGAAAATACGCTGATTTTCGTTCTTGAACCTGCCTCACGACAAATTCCTTTTATTTCAACTATTCCCTGAGCAATTTCAGGAACTTCATTTTCAAACAAACATTTAACAAGCCCCGCATGAACTCTTGAAACAAGAATTGAAATACCCTTTGCTCCGCTCACTACCTTTAAAACATAAACCTTAAGCCTGTCATGGAAAGAATATGTCTCGCCCGGAGCCTGCTCAGACTGCATCAAAAGAGCCTCTGTGTTTCCGATTTCCAAAAACACCTTTCCTTTCTCAATTCTACGAACTATTCCTGTTATAATATCATTTTCCTTGTCAGCATACTCGCTTAAAATGTTCTCTCTTTCAGCTTCTCTTATACGCTGAGTTACAACCTGCTTTGCAGTCTGAGCCGCAATTCTTCCAAAGTTTGCAGGAGTTACTTCAACATTTACAATATCACCCACAGCATAGTTGCCATAGACCTTCTTTGCTTCGCTAAGCGAAATTTGAAGCATCTCATTTTCAACCTCTTCAACAACCTCTTTGCAGGAATAAACCTTGATATCACCCGTTTCTCTGTTGATATCAACCAACACATTTTGAGCTGACGCAAAATTTCTTTTGTAAGCAGAAATAAGAGCCGCTTCAAGCGTATCAAACAAAACCTCCTTCGGAATTCTCTTTTCTGCGCAAAGCGCTTCTAAAGCTAAAATTAATTCCTGACTGTCAAAAACAGGGCCTTTCTTTTTTGAAACTTTTTTCATTTTTCTTAAACCCTCCAATACCTTATTATTAATATACTTTTATATTTCTTATATTCAAATGCAAAATTAAAACTTAACGGCTAATTTAATATAAGCCGCATCGCTTTTTTTTACATTATATTCCTTATTTCCTACAACTATCTTCGCAATAGGAGCGACGTATTCTTCAAGCACACCGCAAAACTCCTTAACCCCGTCAATCGGAGCATAAAGCTTTACGTCGACCTCGCTGCCTAAAAACCTTAAAAAATCCTTATCTCTTTTAAGGGCTCTGTCTATACCTGGGGAACAAACCTCAAGATAATATGCTTCCCTTATAGGGTCTGACTTATCAAGCTCTTCCGAAAGACTTCTTGACACAGCCTCACAATCATCAATCGAAATATATCCATCGTCTCTGTCAATATAAACTCTCAAAAAATAATCGCTTCCCTCTTTTTTATACTCAACTTCAACAATCTCAAAGCCAAGTGGCGTTGCAATCTTTTCTGCAATATCAAAAACAATCTGTTCCGTTTTGGACACTTTTACTCACCTCGCATTTTTATGTCATAAACAACTATTTTAATGTCATAAACAACATTAAAGAGTGGGCTCGCACCCACTCTTCATACTAAATATTTAATCCATATATATTATAACACAAACGTTTTAAAAGTGCAACTACTTTTTTAAATTTTTAGCACATTTCATTCTTTTTTTTTATTTTTTTTAAAATATTAGTGCATTTTTTCAAAAAGTATGATAAAATGTATGTATAGTTAAAAAATTTTTATCAAATTTCATCATTTTGTAATAATTATATGATAGAATTATATTTGAATAAATGCAGACAAGGAGAAAAGATATGAAAAAAGATAAGTTCTTTGCAAAAATATTTTTTACAACGCTTTTGCTTGGCGCTGTCGTTGGCTTTGGTTTTGTTTCGTGCACATTTTTAGGAATGACAACATTTGATACGGACTTTGATATTGATGCGTTTAATTTAGCATATACAACAACCATTGTCAGTGTTGATGAAAACGGTGAGGAAAAAGTTATTGAAAAAATATACGATGAAAACAGGCAATGGGTTGATTATGAAAATATTCCCCAATCCTTGAAGGATGCCGTTGTTTGTATCGAGGACGAGCGTTTTTACTATCATAACGGCGTTGACTTTATCGGAACAACAAAAGCCGTTGCAAATTTTGTGGCAGGAAAGAAAGACGCTCCCGGCGGAAGTACAATAACTCAGCAGCTTGTTAAAAATCTGACCGATGACAGAGAAAAGGCATGGCAAAGAAAGGTTACTGAAATCCTTCGTGCTATGAATGTTGAAAACAAATCTTCAAAGGAAGACATTCTTGAAATGTACCTTAATACTGTTTATTTTGGCAATGGCTCTTATGGTGTTAAATCTGCCGCTAAAACGTATTTTGACAAGCTTCCTATAGATTTAACGCCGCTTGAATGTGCCTCAATTGCAGGACTTACGCAGAGTCCTGAAAGATATAATCCTTTCAAGGAAGAATGCAAGGATGCGTTTACGCAAAGGCGAAATGCTGTTTTGGACAAAATGCTTGAATTTGAGAAAATATCTCAAGCTGAGTATGATGAATATATTTCATCAGAAACGCCTTTCATCTCAAATCCTCAAAAGGACGGCGGCGGAGCTGACGGAAGCTCATATTTCATTCAAAAGCTTTTAGAAGATGCTAAATACGATTTGCAACAAAAATATAAAATGTCCCGTTCAGAGGCAGAAGATTACTTAAGAACAGGCGGTCTTAAAATATATGCAACAATGGATGAAAATGTTCAAAAATCCATTGATGCCGTCTATAAGGCGAGAAAAGCAGATTCTCCAAATGACCCTCAGTCGGCAATAGTAATTCTAGACCCGTATACAGGCGGAATAAAAGGTATGGCGGGCGGATTTGGAACAAGCGCATCAATAACAAGAAACAGAGTGTATGACGACCCACGTCAGCCTGGCTCAGCAATAAAACCTATAGCAGTTTATGCGCCCGCAATTGAAATGGGAATTTTAACTCCTACAACAATTGTTGACGACTCACCATATAAGGTTTCAAACAGCTTGACAATTAAAAACTACGACGGAACATATAGCGGTAAAATTACTGCAAGATATGCTCTCCAAAGGTCAAAAAACCCAACTGCGGTAAGAATACTTGATGAGCTTGGATTAAGTACTTCATACAATTTCTTGCAAAAGAATTTAGGTATAACAACGCTGGACGAGAGAGATAAAGGACTTTCTCCGCTTGCGCTCGGCGGCTTAACGTACGGCTTAAGAGTTGATGAGATAACTGCTGCCTATGCCCCATTCGTAAACGGCGGAACATATTATACTCCTCACACATATACTCACATCGTTGATGCTTCAGGTGCCGTTATACTTGATAACAGAACCGACGGTCAGCGTGCAATGGATGAAACAACAGCATATATTATGAACTCGCTTCTTCAAAGCGTTGTAAATTCGCCAAACGGAACAGCCTACGGAACGCGAGCAAAGGTAAGCGGCGTTGAAACAGGCGGAAAAACGGGTACAACGGATGACGATGCAGACAGATGGTTTGTTGGTATAACGCCAAAATATGTTGGTGCAGTTTGGTATGGTTATGACGATAGACGAACAGTTTACGCAGGAGGTAATCCTTCTGTTCAGCTTTGGGGTTCTGTAATGGAAAAAGTATATAGCCACGAGGATTCGGCTGAAAAATCAAGAAAATTTTTCGACGGAAAATCTGCAAGCGGAATAAAAGAGGTTTGGATTTGTGCCGCAAGCGGTATGCTCCCTGGTGAAGAATGTCCGAAAACAAAAGCAAACTACGCCGATAATGCCCTTCCTGTTTCACTATGTATTATGCATACATCTGCCCCTGATGAAACTGAGGAGGGAACAGACGAAAACGGCTTGCCCGTCGAGGATGAATCGGGCGATGAAACAGCGTCTGCCTCAGGAGGCACACCTTCACCGTCGCCAACAGGCAGTAATTCATCTGCAAATCCACCGTCGCCATCGACTGAGCCGTCAGCTCAAAACTAATGTATTATAATTATGTAACACAAAGATATCGGAGGAATTAAAATTGGAAGCTAAAAGGAAATCTATAATATTTATTGTTGTAGGCATAGTTTTACTTGTTGCCGCAATAGGATTAATTTTTTACCTAAATTCTTTTAAAGGTATAAATGATTTAAAAAATATTGACCAAAGTAAATTTGCGCCTATTCAATCAAGAGCCGACAAGCCAATTTTATATATAAAAAACGATTCGCTTTTTTCAAAGGCTGCAGATGGTACGGGCGATGCTGTTAATATTAGTGGCGGTGCATTGTGCGCAAACGATATTGTTGAGAGCCCGTCGTCATATTTTGATATTGTTAAGCAATCGAAAAATGGCGATACGACCTATTTTATGAAAAATTATTCAAAATCCTTATACAAGGGAGATTTGTATGCAACAACCGATTATAAAACTTCATTTATGGTTGATGAAAATATATTTATTGAACCTTATTACGAATATTTAAAGCTCAGTAACGACGGAAAAACTTCTTTGTATATGAAGAATTTGGTTGTTGGCGAAAACGAGCTTTTTGGCGACTTGTGCTACAGTAAAATAGAGAATGGAACAGTATCAAAAGCAACAATTGCCGAAGGTATATATTGCTCAACTACAAGCAACGGAATTCAAACAAGCTATGTTATGAGCCCAAATGGAAAATATGTTGCTTGCTATAGCGAATACAATGCCGAAAAGCAGGTTGGTGGACTAATCATAGCTGAGGTTGGTGCAACCGCAAAGCCTATGTTTTTGGAAAACATTGCAGCTCTTAATCTTATTTCAATAACAGATGATGGCTTTTTAACCTTTTCTCAATCTAAACTTGACCCCGCAACGGAAGCAATTCTTAAAAATGTATGCGTTATAAATTATTCGGATATGAAGGTTACGGAGTTTGGAACAAAAGTTGAGCCAAGCGGAATATTCGTTGCTGAAAATTCCGATAAATTTGTTTATATAGATATTGTTGACGAAAAGATTCACGCGTACAGCGTTTCTTGCTCTACTCTTAAAAAAACGCTTATATCGGATAACTATTTCGGTTTTACTTCTCTTGACCCAAAAAATGAATGCTATATATTTGCATATTCCGAAGATATTAATTCATCGGAAAGCACTCAAAAAATATATATCAAAACTCCTGAGCTTGAAAAGCCTGAGCTTCTTTGCGAAAACATACTTCTTCCTAAGCACGTTAAAGCAAGCATAGATTATAAAACGATATATTATATGGCAAATTATAATGATGCCGAAAAATCAGGTGAGCTTTTCAAAATAACATTAAACGACGGAAAACTTTCTTCTCCAACAAAAGTTTCAGATAAGGTTTTTGATTTTGCGGTTTCTCAGGGCGGAAAAGTAGTTGTTTTGCAAACGGACTTTAATTCAGAAAACAAAACCGTTAATATAAAAAAATACATTTCAGGCAAGCTTGAGCTTGTAAAAGAAAATATCAAGCTCGACAATATCTCACTTTCAGTTGATGCAGAGGCGTTAGTATACGCAAGCAATTTAACGCAAAAATTCGATGCTGAGCTTACATACGTTAGCTTGTCGAATGATAAAATTTCAACTATAGACCAAAACGCAGACTTTACACTTTTCTATTATGATAATTATCTTAATTCAAATTTAGAAAGTCCGTCAAATAATATAAGAAACAAATATCACGTAAGAGGTAAAAACAATATATTGTTTTACAAAAACGTTGATGAAACATGCACCTTTGGTGAACTTTATCTCTTCAACGGAAAAGAAAACATTTTAATCGATAAGGATGTTGTTGTTCTTCCCTTGGAGTAATTTAAGTAAAATAAAAGCATAAAAATGGAGAAAGTTTAAAAATGAAAAACAAAACCGTATTTTTTTGCAGCGATTGCGGAAACGAAACAACAAAATGGTTTGGAAGATGTCCTGCGTGCGGAGCCTGGAATACTCTTGTAGAAGAGGAAAAGGTAACTCAATCAAAATCCTCCCCTGCCTCCTCGTCTGCTACCATTAAATCAGAAAAGCCGTCTAAACTCAGTAAAATAGAAACCAACGACGAAATAAGATACAAAACGGGGATTTCCGAATTCGACAGAGTTCTCGGCGGCGGGTTGGTACGCGGCTCACTTGTTCTTCTCGGTGGCGACCCTGGAATTGGAAAGTCAACGCTTCTTATGCAGATTTGCGCAAACTTAGCTAAGGACAAGGAAATTATATATTTCTCAGGCGAAGAATCGAAGCATCAATTAAAAATGAGAGCCGACAGACTTGAGGTTGCAACGGATAATCTCTATATTTCATCGCAGATAAATATAGAGGAAATAATCGCTTGTATTCATAATCAAAACCCAAGTGTGGTTATTGTTGACTCTATTCAAACGATGTTTTCGCCCAACATATCTTCCGCAACAGGAAGTGTTTCACAAGTAAGAGAAGTTACAATGGCTCTTATGAGAGAGGCGAAAGCTCTTGGTATTTCAATTTTTATTGTTGGTCATGTTACAAAAGAAGGCGGCATTGCAGGTCCTAAGGTTTTAGAGCATATGGTAGATTGTGTTTTGTATCTTGAGGGCGAACGCCACCAATACTACAGAATTTTAAGGGGCGTAAAAAATCGTTTCGGCTCAACTAATGAGATAGGCGTGTTTGAAATGACTGAGCTCGGCTTAACAGAGGTTTCTAACCCTTCCTTGATGTTTTTAGAAGGCAGACCCCAAAACGTATCGGGAACATCAGTTATTTGTTCCCTTGAAGGAAGTCGTCCGATTCTTGCAGAAGTTCAGGCGCTTGTCGGAAAAACTGCCTTTGGAATGCCAAGGCGCACTTCAACAGGCTTCGACTATAACAGAATTGCTATGCTTATTGCCATTTTGGAAAAGCGAGCATCAATTAATCTTTCAGCATACGATACCTATGTTAATATAATAGGTGGCTTAAAGATTGATGAGCCTGCGGCAGATTTAGGCGTTATTTGCGCAATTGCATCTGCTTTTCGGGATTTTAACATCCCTGATGGTACGGTTTTAATAGGCGAAGTTGGTTTAACAGGTGAGATTCGTGCTGTAAGCAATATCGAAAAGCGTGTTCGTGAAATCGAAAAGCTTGGATTTAACAGATGCATACTTCCTGCGGCAAATATGAAAACTCTTGCAAACATATCACAATCAAGCATCGAGATATCACCCGTTAGAAACGTTGTTGAAACGCTGGCACTTTTAAGATAGTAAAAAATATGAATGTATTTTTATAAAACAAAATAAAATTAAAGGAGAGATAAAAAATGGCAGATGATAACATCATAACACTTTTTGGCGAGGATGGTGAAGAAATACCATTTGAGCATTTGGACACGTTTGAGCTTAACTCAAAGGTTTATATCGTTCTTTTAGAGGTTTTGCCAAACGGTGAGGAAAATGACGAGGTTGTAATTTTCCGTCTTGAGCAAAACGAAAATGAGGATGACTCTTTGGTAGTTATCGAGGACGATGCCGAGCTTGAGGCAGCATTCGACGAGTTTATGTTTAGAAATTCAGATGATGACAAGGAATAATACTTTCCAAACGAACATATAATTTAAAAAAATATTTTTAAAAATTCTTGATATTTTTTTCATTATGTGATACAATAGTTATGTAAAAAAAATAATTTATACCCTGCGGTGTGCGTATATCAGTCATTTATTTTACCAACACATTTTTTATGGGATTCTTTGCTCTCTATGAGGATTGCAGGCCTCCCGATTTTTATCGGACGAAGGAAGCGCGAGGCATAGAGGCGGTTGCCCACCTGCTTTTGCAGGTTAAATAAAGACTTTAGTACGGCTCGGTGGGGTTCTTTTTTTATTTCAAATTTCAAGTCTTTTCATAAATTCTTCAGTGCTTACTCCGCTCTCTCGGTTAAATCTTCCAAGCATATACAGTTCATCGGGATTTCTTGATATAAAATTAACTTTTTGAGCGCATCCAAGACTCATTTTAAAGCCTAGTTTTTTTATGACATCAACCGAGGAAATGCAGCTGCTTCCATATGGATATGTAAAAATGAGTGGGGTGTAAGAATTATTTTTCAAAATTAGCTTTTGTGCCTTTAACAAATCATCTTCAAGCATCTTTTTATAGATGTTTTTGTCCTCTCCTTTTTTTATACTACACCCCACCCTGTCATCCAGCTTGTGCAAATCGTAGCTATGGTTTGCAATTTCAACTCTGCCGCTGTCAATTAGCGTTTGAATATCCGAAAAATTAAAATACGAATAGTTTGGATTGTGGTCTTCTTCCTTAGTAAACCGCTCTGTATAACTGCCGACAACCGAAATAACGGCTTTAAAATCATATTTTTCCAAAAGTGGTAAAACGTATGTCAAATTATTCAAATATCCGTCATCAAGCGTAATCATAATGCATTTTTCAGGTAGCTTCTCGCCGTTTACATAGTTTATTAAATCCTCACTTAGCACGCTGACATAGCCCTTATCTTTAAGATATTTAAAATCCGCCTCCATCTGCATCGGCGTTACTACATACTTTCCTGATTTACTCACATCCTTCAAAACACTATGATACATAATTATCGGCAGCTTCATTTTTTCTTCTACTTCTTCATCCGCCCATACAGTTATAAGCGCAAAACCAACAGCCAATACAATAAGCATAACAGCCGCAAAATATGATATAACCGTCCTCTTTTTTACAGCACATAAAATCATAAACCAAACCTCCATATACCTTTATATTTATAATTATATGTGCCTATATTCAATTAATCACATTTTGCCTAAAAAATCATTCGTCTATCCTAAGTCCTCGCTTTAAGCAAAATCGTTTCACAGCTTCATTTAAATATGTATAAACGCACGAGATAGAAATATTAAGCTCCATACTGCACGAGGTTACCAAAGCATCTGTTCTTCCCTTTTTGTTGCCAAATTTTCCAATTTCAAAATACGTTTTTTCAACACACTTCAAAATAAGCTCGTCCCTTTCGTCTATAGGATTTAAAATTGCTTGCTCAATTGCGTAAACATCAAGATAAATACTTCTGATTTTTTGAGTATCTGCGCTTAACCTTCTCGCTTTAATTTTTAAGCATTTATCATTTGCCGTATAACTCAAATACTCCTTTCTTGATTTTTTTAATTTCTCAAGCAGCTCAGCCGAAGTAGGCTTTCCCTCCCTGGCATACATCTCAAACGCCGAAACAGCGTAGTCCCTGATATTACTTTTTTTCATAACAAATCCTCCTTTTCTGCCTCAATTATACCGTCTTTTTCAGATTTGCTACTACACGTTTTTTTATTTTCTTTCAAATTACCACGCAACCATAAGAGCTTCTTATCACTTGAATCAGATACACACAAAAAATACCTACAGCCCTCTTTTTTGCTCAACCTTCCATACTCTATGTATCCATTCAAAGCAAGCTCTTCCCTTGCCCTGAAAAACATTGATTTGCTCATATTCTTAAATCTGCGAATAATTGAATTTGTAAATTTCAAAGGCATTTTCCAATGATTTTTATTTGCATAATTAAAAATTGCAAAAAAGAGCGAAACAACTTTTTCACTGATTGGCTTTTGAGTATAGCTACAACAAAAATTATTAATAACTTTAATATAATTCATTTAATTTTTCCTCCTGCTTTTTAAGTTCCCACATTTTTATTAATATTCTTTCATTTTACCAAGGCAGCACTCTGCGCCGTCCGCTCGCACAGAATACGTAATTATAAATAAAATACGCAAAAACACTATATACTGCACACGAAAAAATCTATGCGCAAATTCAGATTTTTGTGCTTGATAAAATTTTTGCCGGCGAAGGCATTTGCGAACAGATATAAAAAATTATAAACTTTTTTAGCTTAAATTTTTATTTAGCGACAGCGCAAGTCGCTCTTATTGCTCAAGCAATTTAAACGAACAAAACAAACATCTGTTCGTTTAAGGATATTATATACCTTTTTTATACATTTGTCAATACCAATTTGCAAATTTTGCAAATTTTCAAATCGAGCGTTTTTGCATATTTTTGACATTTTATGCAAAAAAAGAACACTGCAGGCTCTTTTGAAAACCTACAATGCTCTGTATGTATTATAACTTTACAAATGAATCTTAATCTTTCGGATTAACTATATCGCGCCAAGCAAAGTCTCCTCTTTCAACACCATGAATCAAAACCTCAGCAGTTGCAACATTTGTTGCAATCGGTATACTATGTATGTCGCAAAGACGAACAAGCGCAGCAACATCAGGCTCATTTTCACCTGAAGTAAGTGGGTCTCTGAAAAACAAAACCAAATCGATTTCATTATAAGCAATTCGTGCACCGATTTGCTGGTCCCCGCCTTGAGCACCCGATAAAAACCGATTCACAGTAAGCCCCGTTGCATCACTAACCATTCCACCCGTTGTACCCGTTGCCACAAGCGTATGCTTTCCCAAAATTCCCTTATAAGCTATACAAAACTCTACCATTAACTCTTTTTTCTTATCATGTGCTATTAGTGCGATATTCACAAACCAACCCTCCTTAAAATATTAAGCGTACCGATTATTCATCACTTTCTTCCTTATTTTGAGTGAAATTTCTTGATGCTGCTTTCATTTTATTAATCGGAATATTTGCAACAAGTGCAGGAACAAGCCTTTCTCCATCCTCACTATGAGTTCTTGTTACTGCAATATCAAGTTCATCCTGTTCTATTTCGATATATTTTGAAATAACATCCATAATCTCACCTTTTAGATGCTCTAAAAACTCTGGCGAAACTCCGGCTCTGTCGTGAAGCAATACAAGCTGTAATCTTTCTTTTGCATCATTCTTTGAACCTTTATTTTTATTTTTAAATAAACCAAAGAAATCCATACTATAATCCTAGCCTTTCTGCCCGTACTTTTTTTAATCGTACATTTTACACGGACTCAAAAACGTACACAAAATAAGCAATTACTTCTTACAGCGATTATGCTTTCTTAGAAGAAAAAATCTTTTTAACCTTATCAAAAAATGTTGGCTCGTCCATATCCAACAAAGCAACATCCTCGCCTAAAATTCTTGATGTAATATTTCTGTATGCCTGTCCTGCTTTTGACTTATCGCTTGCAACAGCAGGCTCACCTCTGTTAGTTGAAACAATAATATTCTCATCATCAGGAACAACGCCCAAAAGATTAATCGACAAAATATCCAAAATATCATCAATATTCATCATATCGCCTTTTTTAACCATTGACGGACGCAAACGATTAATAATAAGCTGCGGGTTAGAAATTTCATTAGCCTCTAAAAGCCCAATAATTCTATCCGCATCACGAACGGCACTAACCTCAGGAGTTGTTACAACAAATCCCTTATCTGCGCCGGCAACTGCATTCTTAAAGCCCTGCTCAATACCTGCCGGACAGT
>JAZNSA010000011.1:0-6580 GCA_045590935.1 Clostridia bacterium
GCTTTTAATCAACATAATCAACTTTTCGCAAATAATTACATATTAACATTAAAATCTTTTTGAGATTTCAACGAAAAAGTCGATTTAACAGAATATTGAATTAGGGATTTAAATTGTTTTTTTATACAAAAACCTGCCTGATGCAGATTTTCTTCTGCTCAGACAGCTTCTCTTATTTATAATAATATACAATAACTGTATTCTTCGTTTGTATGTCATATTCTATTAGGACAACATCTACCCAATTTGTATAAATCATTGATAATACGCCATTAAAATTCATTTGTCGTTGCCTATAAAACCCCTGCTGTTCCAAAGCCGACATATACCTTACAATTCCGTCAACATCGCTTATATAAAAACGCTTTACCAGCTCATCTGTATATTCAAAGGCTTTCGACTCACCAACCCCATTTAACAGACCAAAATCTATAATATTTTCATTATCGCTATACCCTTTGACACTTCCTACGTTGCTTTGCACATCTCCCGGTTTCCGACCCGTCGCAAGCTCATACAGAGTTATATTTTTATCTCTTTTGATTTTTGAAATTTCGTTTGACGGTATCGCCAAATTAAGATTTTGACCGTCTCCGTAAAACGCACTTGAAATTCCAATGACCTCACAGTTTTCATTAAGCACAGCCCCGCCACTGCTTCCATGTGAAATAGGCGCAGTAATCTGAATATATGACAAATCATCAATAATTCTGTTCGTGTTTGAAACTACACCTGTAGAAAATGTATTTTCAAGCCCGAGAGGACTTCCAATACAAAAAACATCCTCTCCTGAAACAACCGCATCAGAATTTCCCAATTTTAAGAAGTTAAATCCTTCTCCCGAAATCTTTAATATTGCAATATCTCTTTCCTTATCATATCCCAAAACATTTTCAACGTCATACTCATCGCCGCCGACAAGCTTAATTTTTGCGTTGTACCCGCCTTCTATAACATGATAATTAGTTACGCAAACTCCGCTCTCGGATATAAAAAAGCCGCTTCCCGATGACATTGCTCTATTATTTCTGTCGTAAATTTCAATATAGAAAACGGCGTTTGATGCCATTTTTGAAATTTCAACAGAATTGTATTTCTCATCAACAACAGCCGATTGTTTTTCCTTAAGCTCAACATTTATACGCAAATTCGGATTTATAATTCTGCCCAGCATTGCGCAAACCTCGCACCTCGTTATATACTCTTTTGGCAAAAAGCTTCCATAATCATCCTTCCCTGCCAAAACCCCCGCGCGATAAAGCAAAAGTATTTCATTATAAAACCTATCCGTTGAAAAAACGTCGGGCAAGCTTGAAATCTTAGGATTAATATTTTTAAGCTCCTTAAAGCTTATGCTCCGCGCAAGAATATACGCAACCTGCTCGCGCGTTGCGGGATACTCTAAGCCTGTAAGGCGAAAATCATCCTCAATAATAGTTTTCTTTTTAGCGTAGCTTACATACGCCTCGTACCATTCTTCCCCAATGCTCAAATCAATACTTTCGTTTTCATAAATCATATTAAGCTTTGCACCAAAAGCAATCGCCTCAGCCAAACTAACAGGCTCATAAGGTGCAAACTCATTTTCACTGATTCCGTCAGTTATTTTATATTCAAAAACCTCTGCAACGCTGTTAAAAAACCAATCATCTTCACGTATATCGGAAAAGTTATTTGAATATATTCGCTCTTTTTTAAAATTATTAATACTGCCCTCTGCTGCCGCTGAAAATGTAATCGTAAAAGAAAACAACATACAAAGCGCCACAATAACCCTTTTCAAGCTAAGCCCTCCCCGCAAAAAATTTCATTAAAGATTTTGCTCAATAAGCTCTGCGTATTCTGCCTTATTTCTTACTCCGACAAGCTTTGCCACCATTTCTCCGCCCTTAAAAAGCATAATCGTAGGAATGCTCATAATCTTATGTTCCATCGCTTTTTCTGAGTTTTCATCAATGTTCACCTTGCAAATTTTAATTTTCCCATCAAATTCGTTTCCAAGCTCCTCTAAAATAGGTGTTACCATTGCACATGGACCGCACCACGTTGCCCAAAAATCAACAAGCGTTAAAATATCGCTTTTTAAAACTTCTGCCTCAAAGCTTTCGTTTGTAACTGTTTTTATTTCCATATTCTGAAATCTCCTTTTCTTAAATGTTTATTTTAATATTTTTATCAAATTATTTTTTGTTATACTTTAAATTTCACCTTAAACACATTATAATTTTAACAAATAAAAATGTCAATACAATTAACATTACATTAAATATTATTTTACATTTTTGTCAATCATTTCCCTTGCCGTAGTTGTTACGCTCTCTGAAATATTGCTTCCGCCTATAATTCTTGCAAGCTCCAATACACGCTCATCATATTCTAATTCTTCAACCCTTGTAGAATACATCATATCCTTGCCTTCCTCTTTAAGTATTCGGATATGATTTGCAGCTTTTGCGGCAATTTGAGCAAGATGAGTTATGCAAATAACCTGCTTGTGGCAAGATAAGCTGCGAAGCTTCTCACCAACAGCCTCAGCACTTATTCCTGATACACCTGTATCTATTTCGTCAAATATCAAAGTAGGGCAATCGTCAGCCTCCGATAAAACATATTTAATCGCAAGCATTATTCTGCTAAGCTCACCGCCTGAGGCAATTTTTTCCATAGCCCTCATTTCGCCTTTTCCTGCCGTACAAATCAAAAACTCTGCTTCCTCAGTGCCTTTTTTCAAAAGCTCCGTTTCTCTAAGTGAAATTTCAAATTTAACATTTTTCATATTCAAATCGCCAAGCGCAATTGATATTTCTTTTTCTAAAATCGCCTTATGCTTTTTTCTAAGCTTTGTTATCTCGCTTGCAGCAGAAAGAGCCTCATTTTTAGCATTTTGCATTTTTTCAAAAGCAGCATTGCAGTCAGCCGCCGAAAGAGCTTCAAGCTTTTCACTCACCTCAATAAGATACTCTTCAAACTCATCGGACTCTTTTTTGTATTTGCGCTTCAAATCCAAAATAAGCCCTAGCCTTTCATCTACCTCACGAAGCGAATTTTCATCCAAATCAAGGTTATCCTTGAAATTTCTAAACGTCTTGCAAATGTCCTTAATCATAACAAGACATTCCCCAAGACCTTCACAAGCGCCCTCAAGCTCCCTAACACCGCCTACAACACCATCCGAAAGCCGCTCTGCTCCCGAAAGCATATCATAAGCATTTTCTTCGCCATCATATAAAATCTCGCAAATATTTGAAAGTGCAACAAAAATATCCTTTCCATTTGCTAAAATTTCCTGTCTCTCACTAAGCTCAAGCTCCTCGCCACGATATATCGCAGCCTCCTCAAGCTCCTCTTTTACAAACGAAAGATATTTTATCTCTTTTTCTATTTCCTCGCTGTTTTTAAAAATTGCTTCATACTCCGCAAGAAGCCTTTTGTATTCATCATATTTCTTTGCAAAATCTAAATATAGCTTTTCTCCCTCATGAAATTTTATGTAATTATCCAAAATATCCGTATGATATTTTTTTGAAAGAAGCTTTTGATTATCCTGTTGCCCGTGAATGTTGATAAGCTCTGCACCAAGGCTTTTCAAAAATGTCGCAGAAACGCTTACCCCATTTATCTTGCAAACGCTTTTTCCCTCGCTGCTAAGGCTTCTTGTAACAAAAAGCTCCCCATCAAAATCAAATATTCCTTCATCTTCAAGCATCAAACGCACCTTTTCACTGTCGGTTAAAAAGCACGCCTCACAAACGGAAGACTTTTTCCCGTGTCTGACGAGAGTTTTGTCCGTTCTGTTGCCCAAAATCATATTAATTGAATCTATAAGCACAGATTTTCCCGCACCTGTTTCGCCTGTTAAAACAGTAAAACCGTTTTTTAATTCCACGCTTTGCCCCTCTATTACTGCAAGATTTGAGATATTTAAACTTTTAAGCATACAAAATCACTACCTAATTATAATTTATATTTATATTAATTATATCACGCAGGCTCTAATCGGTCAATATTTTGCACGCACTTTTTAAAATAAATATCTTCCCCTCCTCAAATGAGAAGCAAAAAAAAGCACAAGCCCAAATGCCACCCTTGCCTAAAGAGGGGGGACAGAATTGCGCAGCAATTCAGGGGGGATTTTTATATTATTATGAATTTTTTGAATCCCTCAGTCGCCTTCGGCGCCAGCTCGCTTTAGGCAAGTGAGCCGAACCCCCCCCCGCAAATTCAGGCTTAATTATTCATTTCTTTCGTTATAAAAAAACACGCTCCGATTTAAAAATTAAACCGAAACGTATTTTTCTATTATTTTTTATCGCTATCAATTATTACAAAACAACGCTTCCGTCGAAAACGTTAACTGCTTCACCTGTCATTAAAACGCCGTCATCTGTATACTTAATAATCAAATCGCCGCCTGTAAGCTTAACTGTTATATCTTCACCCTTAGAGCAAAGTCCATTTTCAACTGCCGCAACAGCCGCCGCACAAGCACCCGTTCCGCAAGCCCACGTTTCGCCGTTTCCTCTCTCCCAAACACGCATAATAAGAGTATGGTCATCAACAACCTTAACAAACTCCGTATTTACTTTCTCAGGGAATAGTTCGCTGTTTTCAAACTTCGGACCAACCTTTTCAATATCAAGAGTTTCAACATCCTTTGTAAACACAACGCAATGCGGATTTCCAATAGATACGCAAGTTATATTATATGTTCTGTCGCCAATTTCGACAGGTCTTCCAACAACAACCTCGCCCTGCAATTTAACAGGAATTTTGTTTGGCTCTAAAATAGCCTTACCCATATCAACCTGAGCCGAAACAACCTGGTCGTTTTGCTTAAATAGCTTAACCGTTTTAATTCCGCTTAGCGTTTCAATTGTTACAACATCCTTTGAAACTATTTTATGGTCGTGCAAATACTTTCCTACGCAACGAATTGCATTTCCCGACATTGCTCCCTCGCTTCCGTCAAGGTTAAACATACGCATCTTCGCATCTGCAACCTCTGACGGACAAATCAAAACAACTCCGTCGCCGCCAATGCTGAAATGGCGGTCTGAGCAACGAATTGCCAAGCCCTCAGGATTATCAATCTTCTGCTCAAAGCAGTTAAAATATATATAATCGTTACCGCAAGCCTGCATCTTTGTAAAGTTGAGCTTCATTTTGTCCGTTCTCATATTATTTATATCAACAAGCTCTGTTGAAAAATCTGAATAACGGCTCAAAAGACTGTCTGCAATTGCATTAGCTGTATCAATTGAAGTCAGGCAAGGAATATTTCTTTCAACTGCCTTTCTTCTTATTTTAACGCTGTCTCTCGTTGGAATTCTACCCTTTGTAGACGTTGAAATAACATAGCTTAGCTTACCGCTTTCGATAAGATTTAGCGTATTATCTCCGCCCTCGTGTATCTTATTTACAGCCTTCGCCTTAATTCCCGAATCATTTAAAACCTTTGCGGTTCCTTTGGTTGAATAAATAGTAAAGCCCATAGCTTCAAACTTTTTAGCAAGAGGCGCAATTTCTTTCTTATCGCTGTCCCTGACAGTTATAAACACGCCGCCGTGCTTCTTAAGCTTGTATCCGCTGGCAGACAGACCCTTATAAAGCGCTTCTTTAAGCGTTTGAGCAACGCCCAAAACCTCTCCCGTCGACTTCATTTCAGGTCCAAGGTGGCTATCAACATTAATAAGCTTTTCAAAGCTGAACACAGGAACCTTAACCGCAACATACGGCGAAATCTTGTAAAGTCCTGTTCCATATCCCATATCCGCAAGCTTCTCACCAAGCATTGCACGAGTTGCCAAATCAACCATTGGAACGCCCGTAACCTTGCTTATATATGGAACAGTTCTCGACGAACGAGGATTAACCTCAATAACATAAAGCTCGCCCTCATAAATTAAATACTGAATATTAACAAGTCCCAACGTTTTTAAGCCAAGTGCAAGGTTTTTCGTACACTCAATTATTCTGTCTCTCATATCGTCGCCAAGATTAAATGCAGGATAAACAGCAATTGAATCGCCCGAATGTATTCCCGCACGCTCAATATGCTCCATAATACCAGGAATCAAAATTTCCTCGCCGTCGCAAATTGCATCAACCTCAAGCTCAAGTCCCATAAGATATTTATCAATCAAAACAGGGTTTGTTATATTCTGCGCAAGAATTATTGCCATATACTCCTTGATGTCCTCGTCGGAAAAGGCAATAATCATATTCTGCCCACCCAAAACATACGACGGGCGCATCAAAACAGGGTAACCAACTTTTCTTGCAACGTCTAACGCTTCTTCGCAAGTCATAACAGTAAAGCCATTAGGTCTTTTAATTTTAAGCTCCTCTAAAAGCTCGTCAAAGCGTTCTCTATCCTCTGCCATATCAATACTATCGGCAGACGTTCCCAAAATATTCATTCCAAGCCCATTTAAATAGTGTGTAAGCTTAATTGCAGTCTGTCCGCCAAACGCAACAACAACTCCCCAAGGCTTTTCAGTTTGAATAATGCTATAAACATCCTCTTTTGTAAGAGGCTCAAAGTACAATCTGTCCGCCGTATCAAAGTCTGTCGAAACGG
>JAZNSA010000012.1:0-7421 GCA_045590935.1 Clostridia bacterium
AAAGGGGAAGCCTTGTATTGCATATATAAACAAAATGACAATAGAGCGGTTTAATTCTATTTTGAGGCATGTTAGGCTTAAAAACATATACTATAAGGAAGTGCCGCTAAGGAATGTTACGAAGGTTTTGGCGAAAATTCCAAAGGTTAAGGAATTGTTTGTTAAGATGACGGTTGCGATATTGGAAAAACAATAAAATAATGTTGGAAAATAATAAAATATATATTGCGTAAAGTGAAATATTATATTATAATATATAGGTGAGTATTTATAGGTTTGAAAGGAATGGACAAGAATGAACAATGTTTTTGATACTCTTAAGGAAAGAGGACTTATTGCACAAACGACGCACGAGGAAGAAATTCGTGAGCTTTTGGGCAAAGAAAAGGTTACCTTTTATATAGGTTTTGTCCCTACTGCAGACAGCTTGCACGTTGGACATTTTTTGCAGATGGTTGTTATGCGCCATATGCAGCTTGCAGGGCATAGACCTATTGGGCTTGTTGGCGGAGGAACGGGAATGGTTGGAGACCCGTCGGGAAGAACGGATATGCGTCAGATGATGACCCCTGAGGTTATAAATCACAACTGCGAATGTTTTAAAAAGCAGCTTTCGAGCGTTATTGATTTTTCAGACGGAAAGGCAATTATGGTAAATAATGCCGATTGGCTTTTGGACCTTAATTATGTTGAGTTTTTGCGTGATATTGGCGCTTGCTTTTCTGTTAATAAGATGCTTGCGGCGGAATGCTTCAAGCAGAGGCTTGAAAAGGGCTTATCCTTCTTGGAGTTTAACTATATGCTTATGCAGAGCTACGACTTTTTGATGCTTTCAAGAAAGTATGATTGTAAGATGGAGCTTGGCGGAGATGACCAATGGAGCAACATTCTTGGCGGACTTGAGCTTTGCAGAAGGAAGGACCAAAAGCAGGTTTATGGAATGACATTTACCCTTCTTACAACAAGCGAAGGCAAAAAAATGGGAAAAACTGCAAAAGGTGCACTTTGGCTTGACCCTGAAAAAACAACGCCGTATGAGTTTTATCAGTATTGGAGAAATGTTGACGATGCGGATGCAGTTAAGTGCTTAAAGCTTTTGACATTTGTTCCGATGGAGCAAATTCGTGAGTATGAAAAATATGAGGGAGCTCAGATTAATGATGTTAAAAAGCTTCTTGCTTATGAGGTAACAAAGCTTGTTCATGGCGAGGAAGAGGCTATAAAGGCTAAAACTGCGTCAGAGGCTGTTTTCGGCGGGGGTGCGGATAATTCGGATATGCCTACTGAGGCGGTTAGCGCAGCAGATATTGAAAATGGAATTGGCGTTTTGGATTTATTGCTTGCAGCAAAGCTTATCCCATCAAAGGGCGAGGGCAGAAGATTGGTTGTTCAAGGCGGAATAAGCATTGACGGCAACAAAATTGAAGACCCTGCAATGATTGTTACAAAGGAAATGTTTAACGATAATCAGATAATTGTTAAAAAGGGAAAGAAAGTATTTAAAAAGATTGTTATTGAATAAATTATTTGCCGGGCACATTAGTTTTATGTGCCCGAAATTTTAATTGTGAGGAGAGTTTAAAAATGAGTGTTACAGATAAAATTTTTAAACAGATGTGTGCCGATGTTTTGGAAAACGGTGTGTTTGACGAGGGGAATGTTCGTCCTCATTGGGAGGACGGAACGCCTGCATATACAAAAAAGCTGTTTTGTGTTGTAAACAGATACAATTTGGCGGAGGAATTTCCGCTTTTGACCCTAAGGCCTATAAATTTTAAAGCGGCAATTGATGAAATTTTATGGATTTGGCAAAAGAAATCGAATAATATTAACGATTTAAACAGTCATATATGGGATAGTTGGGCAGATGAGAGCGGAAGTATAGGAAAGGCGTATGGCTATCAGCTTGCTATAAAGCACAAGTACAAGGAAGGAATGTTTGACCAGGTTGACAGAGTTTTGTTTGATTTAAAGAATAATCCTTCAAGCAGACGAATTATTACTAATTTATATAACCATGCAGACCTGAGCGAAATGGCGCTTTATCCTTGCGCATATTCTATGACGTTTAATGTTTCAAACGGAAAGCTAAATGCAGTTTTAAACCAAAGAAGTCAGGATATTCTGGCGGCAAATGCTTGGAATGTTTGTCAGTATGCGGCGCTTGTTATGATGCTTGCGCAGGTAAGCGGGCTTGAGGTTGGAGAGTTTGTTCACGTTATTGCAGATGCGCATATCTATGACAGGCATATTGACATTGTTAAGGAGCTTATACAGAGAGAGGAACACAAAGCGCCTATTGTTAAATTAAATCCTGAAATTAAGAACTTTTACGACTTTAAGGTTGAGGATTTTGTTGTTGAAAACTATGTAACGGGGGACAAAATCGCCAAAGTTCCCGTTGCAATTTAATCTGGAGGAATTTTTATGAATTTAATTGCGGCTGCGGATGAAAATTTCGGAATTGGAAAGAATAATTCACTTCCTTGGCATATTAGTGCGGATATGAAGTATTTCAGAGAAATAACAAGCGGAAAAACTGTTATTATGGGAAGAAAAACTCTTGAATCCTTCCCAAACGGAAAACCACTTCCAAAAAGAGAAAATGTTGTTTTGAGCAGAGGATGTGGCAATACGGAGGGTGTTGTGTGGATAAAAAGCATTTCTGAGCTTGCACGCTATCAGGATACGGATAGCTTTGTTATTGGGGGAGGAGAGATATATAAACTTCTTCTGCCTTATGTTAAAACTGCTTATATAACGAAAGTATATGGAAGCTTTGACGTTGATACGTATATCCCCAACCTTGACGAGGATAAGAGTTGGCGTCTTGTAAAAAAAGGTGAAATTCTTGAGGAAAACGGAATAAAGTTTTCTTTTGATATTTATGAAAATTCAAATGTTGAAATATTGAGATGAGGAAGGTAATCTTGCTTGAAGGATAAAAAATTTATTTTGTTTGATTTAGACGGAACGCTGACCGACCCGCAAAGGGGTATAACAAATTCAGTTAAATATGCCTTGGAGTATTACGGAATAAAAGAGGATAATTACGAAAGGCTTTTAACCTTTATCGGACCGCCGCTTGTTGATTCGTTTATGGAATATTATGGATTTTCAAAGGAAAAGGCGTTTGAGGCGGTTTTAAAATACAGGGAGTATTTTTTAGACAAGGGAATATATGAAAATGTTTTGTTTGACGGAGCGGACAGGTTACTTTGCGATTTGAAGAAAAGCGGGAAGAAAGTTATTCTTGTTACATCTAAGCCCGAAGCAATGGCGATTGAGGTTTTGAATTATTTTAATATATATAAGTATTTTGATGATGTTTGCGGTGCAACGATGGACGAAAAGCTATCCGAAAAGACGGATGTTTTAAATTTTGCAACAAAGAAAAACAGTGTTGTATGCAGTGAAGCAGTTATGATTGGCGACAGAAAATTTGACATAAATGCGGCAAAGCAAGCAAATATATCAAGTATTGGCGTTCTGTTTGGTTTCGGAAGTGAAAGTGAAATAGGAGAAGCGGGTGCAGATAGAACGGCAAGAACTATGAATGAGCTATATGATTTGCTTTTGAAATAGATTTGGGGGGTAAAAACTTGAAAAAGGTTATGCTTTATACCGACGGGGCGTGTAGCGGAAACCCCGGTTGCGGAGGGTACGGCGCAATTTTGAGGTTTGGAGAATTTGAAAAGGAGCTTTCTGCGGGATATAAAAAAACAACTAATAACAGAATGGAGCTTTTGGCAGCAATCGTTGGCTTGGAAGCATTAAAGGAGCCCTGTGAGGTTGTTTTATACAGTGATTCAAAATATTTGTGCGACTCAATTTCAAAGGGCTGGGTTTATTCATGGAAGAAAAACGGTTGGAAAAAAAGCGATAAAAAGCCTGCGCTAAATGTTGATTTGTGGGAGAGGATGCTTGCGCAGCTGGAGCGGCATAAGGTAGAAATTATATGGATTAAGGGGCACGCAGGACATAGTGAAAATGAGCGTTGCGATAAATTGGCTGTGAGCGCATATCAAAATAATCCAAGTCTTATAGATAGTGGGTTTGAGCAGTAGCTTAAATTTACTGTCGGTTTTTTTATAAAAAAGATGATAAGCTGCCGAAAAAACAGAGCTTGCAGAAAGAAGCAGAACAAAGCTTTTGAATCATGACCACCCGTTAAATGAACTTGTCAAGTGAAAGTAGACACTAAAAACCCCTAATTACCCAACCCCTTGTTCAATTCTATATTGAACAGGGGGTTTGTAATTAAGCTTTTTTCAAGTTAATCACCCCACATAACTATTTTAACACAAAAACAAAAAAAGTAGATACATGGTGGTTTGCCATGTGTCTACTTTCATTTTATCACTTCATCAAACGGTTTGTATTGCGCATCACCCTATGATGAGCCTCATTACAACATATCCTGATGCTGATGCGGGTTATGGAAGATACAATAACTATCTTTACTGCGAGCAAAAGGGAATGGAAAAGTATATGAAATTTACAATGTTCAAGAAAGAAACAACGGATAAAAAATATCGTGAAAATGAGTTTAGAGCAGTAAATTTTAAAATATGAATTGGAAATATCGCCTGTTTTTAATAGGCCTATTTGGCATACCCAAAATCCGCAAAAATTACATAGAAACACAAAAAGGACCTCAAACGAGATCCTTTTCGTTATTTGTGGGACTTTTTTATAGCCCACCTAAAATTATTAAATTAATTAAAAATCAATCAATAATAATTACGCATCGATAGAAGAAACAACGCCTGAACCAACTGTTCTACCACCCTCACGGATAGCGAAACGAAGACCCTCTTCGATAGCGATAGGTGTGATAAGCTCTACAGAGATAGAAACATTATCACCAGGCATACACATTTCAACACCTTCTGGAAGTGTGATAACGCCTGTAACGTCAGTTGTTCTGAAATAGAACTGTGGACGGTAGTTGTTGAAGAAAGGAGTATGACGTCCGCCTTCTTCCTTACTTAGAACGTAAACTTCGCCCTTAAACTTTGTATGAGGATTGATTGTTCCTGGCTTAGCCAAAACCTGTCCTCTTTCGATTTCGTTTCTCTGAACACCACGAAGAAGTGCACCAATGTTATCACCAGCCTCAGCGTAGTCAAGAAGCTTTCTGAACATCTCGATACCTGTTACAACAACTTTTCTGCTCTCGTCTGTCAAACCAACGATTTCAACTTCTTCAGAAACCTTTAACTGACCTCTCTCAACTCTACCTGTAGCAACTGTACCACGGCCTGTGATTGAGAAGATATCCTCAATAGGCATCAAGAAAGGAAGATCGCTCTTTCTCTCAGGTGTAGGAATGTAGCTGTCAACAGCTTCCATAAGCACAAGAATACACTGATATTCAGGAGCGCTAACATCTGTAGCAAAAGACTCAAGAACCTAAAGACCTGAACCCTTAACGATAGGAGTATCATCACCTGGGAATTCATACTCGTTAAGAAGCTCTCTGATTTCCATTTCAACAAGCTCTAACAACTCAGGGTCATCAACCTGGTCAGCTTTGTTCATGAATACAACGATGTAAGGAACGCCAACCTGACGAGCAAGCAAGATATGCTCACGAGTCTGAGGCATCGGACCGTCAGCAGCAGATACAACAAGGATTGCACCGTCCATCTGAGCAGCACCTGTAATCATGTTCTTAACGTAGTCGGCATGTCCTGGGCAGTCAACGTGAGCGTAGTGACGATTGTCTGTCTCATACTCAACGTGAGCTGTAGAAATTGTGATACCTCTTTCTCTCTCTTCTGGAGCCTTATCAATCATGTCGTAAGCTTCGAACTGAGCCTTACCCTGAAGAGCTAGTACCTTTGTGATAGCTGCTGTAAGAGTTGTCTTACCATGGTCAACGTGACCGATTGTTCCAATATTAACATGGGGTTTACTTCTTTCAAATTTTTCCTTTGCCATTTTAATTTCCTCCTCTTTGTTTTGATTTATTTTGGTTTACTTTTATTTTACTTAATTTTTATAAAAAAATCAAGACCTTTTTGAAAAAAACATTAAAAAATTTATAATTTTCTAATTATTTTGCGAAAAAAGATTAATCTTCTTTCTTTGCACGCTTAGCAATGATATCCTCTTGAATACTCTTTGGTACCTGCTCATAGTGGCTAGGTTCCATAGAATACTGACCACGACCCTGCGTACGGCTTCTAAGCTCTGTTGCGTATCCAAACATTTCAGCAAGCGGAACGTTAGCTGTTATAGCCTGAGCACCTGTTCTTGCTTCCATACCCTGAATCATACCACGACGAGAGTTCAAATCGCCCATAACGTCGCCCATGTATTCCTCAGGAACAACAACAACAACCTTCATAATAGGCTCTTTTAGTACAGGATTTGCTTTTCTGCAACCCCCTTTGAAAGCCATAGAACCTGCAATCTTAAACGCCATTTCAGAAGAGTCAACCTCGTGGTATGAACCATAAGTTAATCTAACTCTTACGTCAACAACATTGTAGCCTGCCAATACACCTGAAAGCATAGCTCCCTGTATACCTTGGTCAACTGCAGGAATGTATTCCTTAGGAATAACACCACCAACGATTTCGTTAACAAATTCGTATCCTGCACCCGGCTCAAGCGGCTCCATTGTGATAACAACATGACCATACTGACCACGACCACCTGACTGTCTTGCATACTTATGGTCGATTTCAACCGTATTAGTAATAGTTTCTCTGTAGGAAACCTGAGGATTACCAACGTTTGCCTCAACCTTAAACTCACGAAGAAGTCTATCAACAATAATCTCAAGGTGAAGCTCACCCATACCTGCGATGATTGTCTGACCTGTTTCCTCATCTGTATATGTCTGGAATGTTGGGTCTTCTTCAGCAAGCTTTGCCAAAGCAATACCCATCTTCTCTTGACCTGCTTTTGTTTTTGGCTCAATTGCAACGCGGATAACCGGCTCAGGGAAATCCATAGACTCAAGGATGATAGGATGCTTTTCATCACAAAGCGTATCACCCGTTGTCGTATTTCTCAAACCAACTGCCGCTGCAATATCACCTGAGTATACAACGTCTATATCCTCTCTGTGGTTAGCGTGCATTTGAAGAATTCTTCCCAAACGCTCTCTGTTACCCTTGCAAGAGTTTAAAACGTATGAACCGGAGCCGATTGTTCCGGAATATACTCTAAAGAAACAAATTTTTCCAACGAATGGATCTGTTGCAATTTTAAATGCTAAAGCTGCAAACGGAGCATCATCTGTTGAAGGTCTCTCGTCGTCCTCGCCTGTTTCGGGATTTACACCCTTAATGTTTTCAACGTCTGTTGGAGCAGGCATATACTCAATAATTGCGTCCAATAGCATCTGAACACCCTTATTTCTATAAGATGTGCCGCAAAGCATAGGAACGATTTCGTTAGCAATA
>JAZNSA010000013.1:0-9389 GCA_045590935.1 Clostridia bacterium
TATATTGTTAACTTAGGATTATTTTAATGAAAGTTTACATAAATTAATTATCGTAAACTAAACTTACCCATTTACTAAAAATTTTTAAAAATGCTACAAAAAATGTTTTTTCTTCTTTTTTTACAACTCTCTGTCGTGAAACTACGTTAATCGTTTTGACCTGTTGGTTATTTAAAAAAATTCCAACGTCTCCTACAGAGTCACCAATTTCTATAGGTAAATTCACACTATCATAAATTCTGCTTGTATCAAGTCTGATTTCATCATCATCACACACAACCATACTAAAACTATTTTCATTAGCTTTTGTCTTAGTGCTACTGTTTTGATTATTTTTTTCGTTTGATTCAATACTTTGGTTGAATTTTTCTTCATTTTCAATCTGTGCTCCGATTTCAACAACCCCATTGTTACCAATGCCATCTGTTTTTATGGTTTTTATTATATCGTGTTCGGAAATGATTTCTTTGAGATAAAACTTATCGAACACAAAATCGAACAATTGTTTGTGGTCGTTCCAGTCGTCGGGAGCGTTTAAGGTTACGCAAATTGCTCTCCAACCATTTTTCGTTAGTGATGACACAAGGCATCTGCCTGTGGCCTTTGTAAACCCTGTTTTAACGCCATCACAACCTTCAATGTACTTTAATAATTTATTATGATTTGTAAAATAAAGAGGGCGTTTTGTGTTTAAAGTTTCGGTAGTATAGCTTTTTGAGGAAACGATTTTTGAAAAAATATCATTTTCCATTGCTTTTGCAGTAATTATGGCGAGGTCGTATGCAGTTGTATAGTGATTTTCATCAGAAAGTCCGTTTGGATTTATAAAATTAGTCTCCTTTGCACCTATTTCAATGGCTGTTTTAGTCATTAAACTTGCAAATTTTTCTGTATCATCGCTTATGTGTTCGGCTATTGCTACGGCGGCATCGTTTCCCGAGTTAAGCATTAATCCATAGATTAAATCAATCATTTTTATTTGTTCTCCTTCTTTTAAATAAAGAGAGCTTCCTTCTGTATGTGAAGCATTTTTACTTATCGTTACAATATCCTCTGTATTACTGTTGTTCAAAGCAACAAGCGCTGTCATAATTTTTGTTGTACTTGCCATTCCAAGCCTTTTATGCTCGTTTTCAGAAATTAAAACTCTTCGGCTATCGGCATCTATGACGCAGTAGCTTTGCGCAGAATATGCGTATGTGTTGATACTTGAAAGCATTACATAAACAACGAAAAATCCAATAAAGATAAGCTTGCTTTTTATTTTAATCAACGCCCTTCTTTTATAAAATATTTATATATTTATCTTTATGCAAATTCATATAAAAAAATAGCACTATTTTTTTATATGCACCCCAAAAGTTAGACACTTTTGGAGGAGAATGTTTTTTATGGCAAATAAAAGTTGAAATGTTTTATGGCGAAAAATTTGAAAGCGTTAACATTTTCATCGAAGAATTAAAAAGATATATTGATTATTACAACAACGAAAGAATTTCTATGAAATTAAAAGGAATGAGTCCGGTACAATACCGAACTCATTCACAAGCAAGTTAATATTAAATTTTGTCTAACTTTGGGGGTGCATATCATTTTATAGTGCCATTTTTTATCATTATAAGCCTAGGAATCGAACTGCATTTTTATATGTAATTTTATCGTAAACTTCTTGTCCAGATTAGGCATAATCTCCCCTATTCCCTTGCAACCTCTTTTCTAAAATTTCTTTCAATTTCATAAATGCCCTGTATCTATGGCTTATTTTATTTTTTTCATCTTCTGTTGCTTCGCCAAAGGTTTTTTCAAGCTCGTTTGAATAAAAAACAGGGTCATATCCAAAGCCACCATTTCCATAAGGCTTATCTAAAATTTTTCCGTATACATTTCCTTCTGCAACATATTCCTCGTCATTGTTTAAAACAAACGCTGCCGCAGAGGTAAAGTGAGCGTCTCTGTTTTCTTTTCCTTTCATTTCGGATAGAAGTTTTTCTATTCTATCAACATCCGTTGCACCTTCGCCCGCATATCGTGCAGAGTATATCCCTGGAGCACCGCCTAAACTATCAACGCACAAACCAGAATCATCTGCTACAACAGGAAGATTTGTTATGCGGTTGATTGCTCTTGCCTTTATCAGTGCATTTTCTGCAAAGGATGTTCCGTTTTCTTCAACCTCAATATCAATTCCTGCTTCACTTTGAGAAATTACTTCAATATTTATTTGACCTAAAATAGCCTTGATTTCTTTAACTTTTCCTTTGTTATTAGTTGCTGCTATAACTTTCATTTGTGCTACTCCTTCCACCCTGCAACCACTCTGTTTCTTCCCGCTAAGTCATTTATTATACAAATGTTCTTAAAATTATTCTTAAAAAGAAGGTCAAAAACATCTTCTGCCTGTTCCTCACCGATTTCAAAAGCTAAAACTCCCCCATTATTTAATATTTGATACGCATTATTTGCTATCCTCTCATAGAAAACAAGCCCGCTCTCTCCCCCATCCAACGCAATTAAAGGCTCATAGTCTATAACATCAGGCTCAAGCTTCTTTAATGTTTCTTTACATATATACGGTGGGTTTGAAACAATAATATCAAAATTATTTCTCGGGAAATCTTTTAAAATATCCATTTTTATAAATTCGCAATCGATTGCATTGTTTGATGTGGCATTTCTTTTTGCAATTTCGAGAGCTTTGTCGGATATATCGAGCATAGTAATGTGTGAGCTTTTGATATAATGAGCAAGGCTTACTCCGATACAACCGCTACCGCAACAAATATCCAAAATACGATTTTTTCTGCAATTCAAACCAATTATGTACTCAACAAGAATTTCTGTATCAGGTCTTGGTATTAATACATTTTCATCAACATAAAAATCAAGGCTCATAAATTCCTTATGATTGGTTATATAAGAAATTGGCATATTTTCTTTTCTTAGTTTTAAAAGCTTCTTATATTTCTCTTCAGATTCAGGTGTTACTTCCTTTTTGTCATTTATAATAAGATAAATGCTGTCGCATTTTAAAATATGACACAAAAGAACCTTTGCATCAAGCTGCGGCGTTAAAATATCTGCTTCTTTAAGGTAAGAAATCGCATAACTAAGTAAATCTTTTATTACCATTTATCACTTTCTCCGTCCGTTGGCAAAACTGCTTTTAACGATGCGATTGCCACCTCTAATTGACTTTCGTCTGGCTCTCTTGTTGTAAGCTTTTGAAGCGCAAGACCAGGTTTTGTCAAATAGGAAACACACTTACTTTGGCTTCTGCCTGCAAATTTAGTAAATTCATAGGCAAGTCCCGAAACTACAGGCAAAAGAGCAAGTCTTAAAAGAACTCTTGTTACAATACTATCGCTCCAAGGTAGGATTGCAAAAACAAAAATACTTACAACCATTACGATGAGTAGGAAGCTTGTTCCGCATCTTGGGTGAAACCTAGTGTATTTCATAGCATTTTCAGGAGTTAATTCCTCGCCTGCCTCGTAGCATGCAATTGTTTTATGCTCTGCACCATGATATTGGAAAACACGTTGCATATCCTTCATTTTTCCAACCAGAAGCATATAAATAAGAAAAATAATAATTCTTATAATCGATTCAAGAATATGGGTAACAATTCTTCCGTCAACAGCAGGAACAAGCTTTTTCAAAAGCCCAACCATAACAGTTGGAAGAAGCATAAAAAGCCCAATTCCCAAAACAAGAGAAATTGCAACAGAAATCCACATTATAACATTAAGCATTGCTTTACCAAAATGATTTTCAATCCAAATATCAAATTTTGATTTCTGTTCAGGTTGAGTATCATCTTCAAGGTCAATAAATTCCGCTGAATACATTGTTGCACCAACGCCCGTTACAATGCTGTCTATAAAAGCAACAACACCCCTGATAATAGGTATTTTGTTAAGTTTAAGCTTTGCAACAAGCGAACTGTTGTTTTCGATTTTTGTTTCGATTTCCCCGTCGGGTTTCCTGATGGCAATTGCCGATTTTGACGGACCTTTCATCATAACGCCCTCTAAAACAGCTTGACCTCCTATTGAAGTTTTATGGATTGATTTTTTTTCTGACATATTTGTATACCTTTGCCTTTCATTTTCATTTGTTTAAAAGATATTCACAGCACACAAGCTTCTCCCAAGAGCTTGATAGTGCTATTTTCTTTTTCGGATTTTACAATTGCTGTTTTTTTGACGAAACCATTTCCCATAATCTGAAAATAGGCGCCTGAAAATCTGTTGAAAAATGCGCAATTTTAAGCGTTTTTCCTTTTGTTGCTTTTGGTAAATCAACCATTTTAATTCTCTTTTTTCATAGTTGTCATTATATTTTTATTTGCAAAATTTTTCAACATAATTGTTCATTGCCAATGAAATAATTTTTAAAGCATCTTCCCTACCCTTTACTTCATCAACCGCAGTTTCTTTGTTTTCCAAGTTCTTATAAACAGCAAAGAAATGGCGCATTTCATCAAAAACATGCTTTGGTAATTGGTCTATATCCTTATAAATGTTATAGTTAGGGTCGTTAAATGGGATTGCAATAATTTTTTCGTCTGCTCGTCCGTTGTCAATCATCGTTATAACGCCTATCGGATATGCGCGAACAAGCGAAAGAGGCTCTAATGGCTCTGCGCAAATTAAAAGCACATCTAACGGGTCGTTATCATCACCATACGTTCTTGGAATAAATCCGTAGTTTGCGGGATAATGCGTAGATGTATACAAAATACGGTCTAAAATAATATATCCCGTTTCTTTATCCAGTTCGTATTTTTTCTTGCTTCCTTTTGAAATTTCAATAACACATATAAAATCTTCAGTTGTAATCCTTTTTGGTGATATATCATGCCAGATATTGTTAGACATTTCGTATTCTCCTTTATATAATTTTAAAAATATTCGCTTAAAATAATTATTGGTGCGCTTGCCCAAGGATGTCCGCAAGCTCGTATTCCACTTTTGCTCTTTCCCCCATGTCTCAAAGCACGTCGTCGCTCCTTCTTTTATCTACATTAAATACTATTATTTTATCATAAAACCACATATAAATCAACACTTTAAAGTTAATAAAAAATAAATTTTTTAATTATTTTAAGTATTTTTCCGGTGAAGGTATCTTTTTTGCAAGAGAACGGTTTGTAAATGCTCTGTCCTCAGTAACTTCCGAAATTATATTGACATATTTCGGGAAATCAATTTCTGTTTCTTCGCTCTCTAACTCAATCTCCAAAAAACAAACCTCATCCCAAAAATCGAATATATCCATTTCAAAAACCTGACCGTTATAATCGAATACATATCTTTTTTTATGGATTACATTTAAATTCTCATCTCTTTTTTGATATAAAGTATTATATTCTTCCTCTGTTATTTCCTTTTCAATTTCAATTCGCTTAAGATTTGTTATCTTTTGTTTTTTAGTATGAGTATATTCAATTTTTTCTTCAAAAACTCTTTTCCGTATGCGTTCTCCTAAAAAACTGTTTTCACTCTTTAAGTATATTTGCTCAATTTCTGAAATTGATGTAAAATTAAAATTTGAAAACTCACTAATATCAGGCTTTTTTATTAAAAATTTTTTCTCTATTTCAAATGGTATACTATTATTTTTTTTCACAAAATTCACTGCCTTTTTATATTTTTTAAATTTATACTTGCATTTTTCGTCATAATCCGCTATAATTTAATTATAAAATATATGCTTTTGCATTAAATGGAGGATGACAAAAATGAAAAAATTTCTAAACGACTTTAAAACTTTTGCTTTTAAGGGAAACATTGTTGATATGGCTGTCGGCGTTATTATTGGTGGCGCTTTCGGAAAAATCGTCAATTCGCTTGTTGCCGATATCATTATGCCTCTAATAGGAATTATTATAGGCGGAACAAATTTTACAGGATTGATTTGGCAGTTTGGTAATGCAAATGTTAAGTACGGCAACTTTATTCAAATGGTTGTTGAATTTTTGATAATTGCGATGTCAATTTTTATTGCTATTTCTATTATGACTAAATTCATCAAGAAAAAAGAGGAAGAAAAACCCGCTCCTAAAAAATCGGAAGAAGAAAAGCTTCTTGAAGAAATTCGCGACATATTGAAAAACAAATAATTAATTCAATGTAGGTTGCATCATTCGATGCAACCTATTTTTTTGCCCTTGCAGGAGAATGACCTACTCTCTTTTTATACATTTTAAAAAAGTTAAACACATCCTTATATCCTACTTTGCATTTTTTATTATTTTTCTTTTATATACTTTGAAATTATGTTTACATATCTGCTATCATAGGACACGCAAGTAATTTTGCTTAGCGGAATTACCGCTTCTTTTTCATCTATAATTCCAACGCCATCAAATGTTTTAAGGCTTATATCGCCCTTTCCTACCTTGGAAACGCTTCCTACATAAAACAAGCTTTCGTTATATCCTTCGCACTGAACGATTATATTTTTCTTGGTTTTTAAAAAATAATTAAAAACCTTTTTTAAATTTTCAATATCAAGAATTTCAGGCGAAAAGTTGTCAAGTATTCCCTCTTTTCGGATTATCATTTCATTAAACTCTTCTGCATCCTCACAAAAAACTTCGCTTATATCTTCAAGTCTAATAATCTTATATCCATCAATATTAAAGTCGTAAACATTTAATACCAAAAGCAGCTTTTCCGACATTGCAATCGGAAAGCAATACATCGAAAGCTCATCAATCATATCTCGGTTTATTGCACAAAGCTGACCGTTTTTAATACATTCTTCAATTTTCTCAATTTCAAAATCAATCATTTTTACACCCTCTAATTATAAATTTATAAAACACTATTTTCTTTTGCGCTTTTTAGAAATATTTTTCCTTGCCTTTCTGCCTAGCGTAGCCCTTTTTCTCTTCTCTTCAATAGCTTTTTTTGCTGCGCTTGGTTTGCTGCGTTTTCTATATTCACCAGATTTTTGAGAATAGCCGGTATGTGGAACGGAAAAGTCGATTCTCCTAAGACCAATATCAACATCGGCAATCCTAACTTCAATTATATCTCCAAGAGAAAATGTCTTTTTTGTTCGCTTTCCGATAAGCCTATAGCTTTCTTTTTCAAAGATATAATAATCGTCTTTAAGCTCTGCTAAAGGAACAAAGCCCTCAACTGCATTAGGCAACATAACAAATATCCCAAAATCTGCAACCGATGATATAATTCCCGTAAATTTTTCTCCAAGAAAACCCGTCATATATTCACAAGCCTTAAGTTTGTCAGCTTCTCTTTCCGCTTCCGTTGCACGAATTTCTGCATCTGTTGAAAATATAGCGGCTTCGCCTGAAAATGCTTGCATTTGCTCGAGCTTTGACTTAAGCTCGCCTGTAAGATAGTACGAAATTATTCTGTGCACCTGAAGGTCAGGATACCTGCGGATTGGGGATGTGAAATGAAGATAATTTTCACAGCCAAGCCCGAAATGCCCTAGATTTTCCGTATCATATCTTGCCTTTGTCATACATCTTAAAATATATGAGCTTATTGCATAAAAATCTTCTCTGCCTGAAAGCTTTGAAATAGCTTCAGAAACTGCTATAGAAGTTATTTCTTCTTTGAGATGTATTGAATGAAAATGCAAAATATTTCTCAAATTGTTTTCTTTATCACCATCGGGTTTTTCGTGTACTCTGTATACAAAAGGCAAATTATGCTTAACGCCGAATTTTGCTACAGCTTCGTTTGCCATAAGCATAAATTGCTCTATAATTTCATTTGAAATTCCGCTTTCATATTTGAAAACATCAACAGCACGACCGTGTTCATCAAGCGAAAACTTTGCCTCAGGTATATCAAATGAAATATATCCTTGCTTTATTCTTCTTCTCTTTAAAATTTTATAAAGCTCACTCATTAATTTTAAATCATTTAAAATATGCGAATAACGCTTTTGCTTGTCGTCGTCAGCCGTTTCGTCTAAAAGACTCGTAACATCTGTATATGTCATTCTTTCGCACGAGCGAATTATTCCTTTTGTTATTCTGTAGCTTATAAATTCTCCGTCTTTATCTATATCCATAATAACAGAAAGAGTAAGTCTGTCAACATTTGGGTTTAAAGAGCATATTCCGTTTGAAAGCTCTTTTGGAAGCATTGGTACGACTCGGTCGGGAAAATAAACGCTTGTTGCGCGTAGCCTTGCATCCTTATCTATAGAAGAATTAAATTCTACATAATGAGAAACATCTGCGATATGAACGAACAGACGATACCCATTATCGATTTTTTTTACGCATATAGCATCGTCTAAATCCCTTGCATCTTCTCCGTCAATTGTTATAACTCTATCTTTTCTAAAGTCTTCTCGATTGTCAAACGAAAGCTCTACCTCGCTTGGTAAGTTTCTTGCGTATTCAAGCGTTGCATCGCTGAATTTATCGGGTATGTCAAAAATTTTAATAAGACAGCTTGTATCTGCTCCCAAATCGGTTTTAGAGGAAATTTTTTCTTTGAATTTAACCGTCATAGCACATCCGTCGCTTGGATAACTCACAACATCTGCTACAATCATATCCTCATTTTGCAAAGAATTCGTTCCGTCCTTAAGCATTATAAAGCGCTCAACGGGCAAACGCATATCAAACGGCACAAAACCCACTATTCCATATATGTTTGTATATTTTCCAACAATTGTTTTTATACCCCTTTTCAATATCTTTTCAACATATCCTTCAGGGCTTTTGTCAACCGTTTTGTCTTTTGTTATTACAACAATTACTATATCATCTTCAAATGCACCATTCAAGTCGTAAGAATTTATAAAAATCTCATTTTCGTCGTCTGTTTTTACAAATCCACCCGTTTTTACAAGGTGTAGCTTTCCTGATACAGTTTTTTTGCTGTTTGCCTTATAGAGCCCGTGCTTGTTTTTTAAAACTTTGCCTGATTTATGCAAATTTAAAAGTATGTCATAAAAAAGCTTCTCGTCATCCTTGCTTACATTTAAACAAAGTTTAATCTCCTCCGCGCTCATTGGCTTATACTGAGCACTGTTTAAAAAGCCTAGTAGCTTTTCTTCTTTTGTCATAAAGTATCTCCAATCTAATTTTTACCAACTTGCTTTATAAAAGCAGCATAGTTTAGATGCCATCAATTTTTGTCGATATGCAAACTCCGTTTGCTCGATATTTTTACTTCGTAAAATTGATATGTTTTCGGTTCGTCGAAAATCGCCGAACCCTACAAACTCTGTATGCTATAAATCTCGTGCCGTAAGGCACATATCGAGTCATTTATGACATATCGAAAATCGAGCTTTGTGAGATTTATATCAATAATGAATTCACTTTGTGAATTCATTATACAAAGACTGTATAAACCGGATGCCACTCATCAACACCCCCCTTGTCT
>JAZNSA010000014.1:0-23979 GCA_045590935.1 Clostridia bacterium
CTTGAACGCTTCATCGGCAACAGCAACCGTTTCCGCAATGTCGCCGTCAGAGAGAGCGTAATTGATAAAGTGATTGTGGTGGCTCGTAAAGAAAACCCCACGCTTAACGCACTCGGCAATCCAACGCTGATGGGTGATCAGGCTGTTGTCCTCCGCAAGCCGTAAGTAGAACAAAGACGGCGCACCTGTGATCCGCAGGTCAAACCCGTTTTTCTTAGCTGCATCCAGAAGCCCGCTTTTAAGCTTCTCACCCTTCTCGTTAAGAATCTTGGGCAAATCAAGCTCACGCATCTTGGTAATGCAAGCGATTCCCGCCGCAAAGGGCATTTGTATCAACAACCTTTAAAAGTATAACTCTTTCAAGCTCGGACAAATTTTCGCCAAACAATTCCTTTTGGCGTTCCATTGCCTCATCTGCAAAGGAATGAAGTGCACTTCTTATATCATCAACATCAAGGGTATTGAGCTCTTCGTTATTGTAAGAAAAACTGTTTTCGGGCGCACCAAAAACGGAAGTTGCATACGATGAAAGAGCATCAAAGTCCCACTGTTCAACAAGATTGTCGCCGATATTTGTTAAAATCGCATTTTCAATTGATTGGTCAATCATTTTCAAAATTGAAGGATGAATATCGTCGCCGTTTAAAACCTGCTGACGCTGAGAATAAATCATCTTTCTTTGCTCATTCATAACCTCGTCGTAGTTTAAAACGTGCTTACGGATATCAAAGTTATTTCCCTCAACCTTCTTTTGGGCGTTTTCAATCGTGTTAGACAGAAGCTTAGCCTCAATTGGCTGGTCCTCTTCAAGTCCAAGTCTGTCAATTAGTCCTGAAACTCTCTCTGAGCCGAATAAACGCATCAAATCATCTTCGAGAGAAAGGAAGAAACGAGATTCACCAGGGTCGCCCTGACGACCTGAACGACCACGAAGCTGATTATCTATACGGCGGGATTCGTGGCGCTCTGTACCAATTATAAACAAACCGCCTGCATCTATAACTGCCTGAGTTTCGTCTTTAAGCTGTTCTTTATACTTATTATTTAATTCTTTAAATGTTGCTCTTGCGTTTAAAATTTCTTCGTCGTCAGTTTCGCCAAAGCCTGTTGATTCCGCAACCAATTCATTACTAAAGCCCATTTTCTTCATCTCGTGCTTTGCCATAAATTCCGCATTACCGCCAAGAAGAATATCCGTTCCTCTACCTGCCATATTTGTTGCAATTGTTACGGCACCAAGCTTACCTGCCTGAGCAACGATTTCGGCTTCTTTTTCGTGAAATTTAGCGTTTAAGACTTCATGCTTAATACCTTTTCTCTTTAATAGTGCGGAAATTTCCTCGGATTTTTCAATTGAAACAGTACCAACCAAAACGGGCTGACCCTTTTTATGACATTGCTCAATTTGCTCGATAACTGCCATAAATTTGCCTTTTTCAGTTTTATAAACCGAATCTGCAAGGTCTTTTCTTATCATATCTCGGTTTGTTGGAATAACGACAACGTCAAGATTGTAAATTTCCTGAAATTCCTTTTCTTCCGTTTGCGCCGTACCTGTCATACCTGAAAGCTTAGAATAAAGCCTGAAGAAATTCTGAAACGTTATTGTTGCAAGAGTTTTGCTTTCCCTTTCAACCTTAACGCCCTCTTTTGCTTCAATTGCCTGATGCAAGCCGTCGGAATAACGTCTGCCCTGCATAAGACGACCGGTAAATTCGTCAACTATTATAACCTCACCGTTTTTAACAACATACTCTCTGTCAAGCTTCATAATGCCATACGCCTTGATTGCCTGATTAATATGATGGCTTATAAGCATATTTGCGGGGTCGGAAAGGTTTTCTATATTGAAAAATTCCTCTGCTTTTTTAACGCCCTTCGCAGTAAGGGTAACATTTTTTGCCTTTTCGTTTACTATATAATCTGCATTAACCTCATCATCAAGCTCTTTGTCGTCGGTTTCTTTAACGTATTTTGCCTTTAACGAGCGAGCAAAGGTATTAGCTATCTGATAAAGCTGAGTAGATTTTCCGCTTGCACCTGAAATTATAAGAGGTGTTCTTGCTTCGTCGACCAAAATTGAGTCAACCTCGTCGATGATTGCATAGTTTTGCCCTCTCTGAACCATTTGTTCCTTTTGAATAACCATATTATCACGCAAATAGTCGAAACCAAGCTCGTTGTTTGTTGCATAAGTAATATCCGAATTGTATGCTATTTGTCTCTCTTTGGGTTCAAGGTCGTGAACAATCAAACCAACGGTAAGCCCAAGAAAACGAAAAACCTTTCCCATCCACTCACTATCACGCTTTGCAAGGTAATCGTTTACGGTAACAATATGAACGCCCTTGCCTGTAAGAGCATTAAGATATGCGGGAAGTGTTGAAACAAGAGTTTTACCTTCACCTGTTTTCATTTCGGCAATTCTTCCCTGATGAAGAATAATTCCGCCAAGTATCTGAACGAAAAAGTGCTTCATTCCTAAAACTCTCCAAGCCGCCTCTCTTACAACTGCAAAAGCTTCGGGAAGAATTGAGTCAAGCTTTTCGCCGTTTGCGATGCGCTCTTTGAATTCGACCGTTTTATTTTTTAATTCCGCATCTGAAAGCTCACTCATCTGCGAGTCGAGGCTTTCAACTTTTTTTGCAATCGGAATTATTCTCTTAAGCTCTTTATCAGAATAATTTCCAAATATTTTCTCTAAAAGTCCCATAATAAATCGTGCCTTTCTGATTTTTTGTATAAATCAAATGTATATAAATACATTACATCATCTTATTATACCACTTATTTGAAAATAAAGCTATAGTTTTTTGAAATTTAACAAAAAATTTATTAAATTTATTAATATTGAAAAAGAAAAGAACAGCGCATAAAAAGGGGAGATTTTTATGGCTGTCCTTCCTTTGGGAATGATAAATGAATAAGGGGTGGTGATATATCTATATGCGATTTGCAAATTATACTGTATTATCTTTAGGAGGTCGTTTTATCCTTATAGTATATTCTGCATAATCGTCATATATTCGTTCTTTAAGCGTTGCATCCATTCCGGCATCCTTAATCATACCAATACTTTGCCGTATGGTGTTTACAACGATTTGCACGCTTTTAAATCCTGCAAAAAAATGCTTTTTCTTTTTTCTTTTCAGCGTTTCGCCCTCAAGGAGCATACAGATTAAATCCTCAGTTTGAGAAACATTAAGATTATTTTTAACTATTTGGTCTATGACGTTTAGTTGCTCAGCTTCATTTGAAAGCTTTAACAACGCTCGTGCGTGGCGCTCAGTAAGGTGCTTTTCCGACAAAAGGTGCTTTACGGAGGCTGGAAGCTTTAAAAGGCGAAGCTTGTTTGCAATTGTTGATTGGTTTTTCCCAACCTTTTCAGCAACTTCCTCTTGAGTCATACGATGGTAGACTATAAGCTTTTGGTAGCCCTCGGCTTCTTCCATATACGAAAGGTCTGCACGTTGCAGATTTTCCAAAATTGCAATTACGGCAGATTGCGCATCGGACACATCATAGATGATTGCAGGAATTTGTAAGAGTCCTGCAAGCTTGCTTGCACGAAGACGGCGCTCGCCTGCTATTAACTCATATCCTCCATCGTACCCCGTCCTCACGCTTATCGGTTGTAACACGCCAACGCTCTTTATTGAATCGGAAAGCTCGTTTAAGGCTTTTAAATCGAAAAAGCGACGAGGTTGAAAAGGGTTTGGATATATTTGTTCAATAGGTATGTATATAACTGTTCTTTGCTTCAAGTCGCAGCTTGGCTGACATATTGTTCCTTCCATAAATTCTCCAATCCGCTATTTTATATATTCAAATAAACATATAAAAAAAGCAATAAAAAATAAAGACAAGCGATTTGCTATATTTATATTACCATATATTGGTAAAAAAATAAAGTCAAATCGCTCGTCAAATTGTTATTCAAACAGACAAAAAGCTATTTATTTTAACGGATTATTTTGCGGTTTAGCACCGTTTCGAGGATATTTTGGCGGTGTTTTTATTATTTTGTCAATCAAAACTATCTTGTGAGTAAGCTTGCCAAGATTAATTTCTTCAACCTTTGCATTAGCTCCGCCGAGAATTTTAATTGCTCTTGCTGCCGCATCTATCTCGTCGCTTGCCGCAGGACCTTTAAGTGGCGAAAAAATGCCGCCGACTTTTACAAAAGGCAAGCAATATTCACTAAGAGTTTGAAGATTTGCAACCGCTCTTGATGTTGCAATATCAAAGCTTTCTCTCAAATCTTTATTTTTTGCGGCATCCTCTGCTCTTGAATGAATACAAGTAACGTCAAGCTCCAAAAGAGCTGAAAGCTCTTTTAAAAACGTGATTCTCTTGTTCAGGGAGTCTAAAAGCGTTATCTTTATATCGGGACGAAGAATTTTTAAAACCATACCCGGAAAACCTGCCCCTGTTCCAACATCGATAAGGCTATCGCCGCTTTTTAAATCAACCTTGCAAAGAAGCGAGGCACTGTCTGCAAAGTGCTTTAGGGCAACATCCTCTTTTTCGGTTATCGCAGTAAGATTAACTTTTTCGTTATATTCTACTAAAAAGCTATAATATTTTTCAAACTGTGATATTTGAAGCTCGGTTATCTCAAGATTAAGCTCGTCAAAATATTTCTTTAATATTTCAGTCATTTGAAAATACCTTTCAACTATTAATTTTTCTCTGCAGCAAGAACGGCCGCCTTAACTGCATTTTTCATAAGCACCGCACGAGTCATAACGCCAACTCCGCCGGGAACAGGGGTGATATAGGAGGCTTTTTCCTTTGCACTGTCGAACAAAACATCGCCAACAAGCTTACCTTCCGCATTTCTGTTCATTCCAACATCAATAACAACTGCACCTTCTTTAATCATATCGCCTGTTACAAATTCAGCCTTTCCTATTGCAACAACCAATATATCGGCTCTCTTTGTAACCTCTTTTAGGTCTTTTGTTTTTGAATGGCAAATTGTAACAGTTCCGTGCTTGTGCAAAAGAAGCATTGCCTGCGGCTTTCCAACGATGTTACTTCTGCCGATTACAACACATTCCTTTCCCGCAACATCAATGTTATACTCTTCTAAAAGTTCCATTACACCTGCGGGTGTACAAGGAAGAAAATCATAGTCGCCAATCATTATTTTTCCAACATTTGTAGGATGAAAAGCGTCAACGTCTTTTTTGGGGTCAATTGCATTTATTATTGTTTTCTCATCAATATGACGAGGTAGAGGGAGCTGAACAAGCAAGCCTGAAACAGAATTGTCGCAGTTAAGCTCTTTAACCAATTCCAAAAGCTCGTCTTGCGTTGTTGTTTCGGGGAGAGCGTAGTGCTTTGATTCTATTCCGATTTCCTCGCAATCTCTGATTTTCCCCGCAACATATACCTTGCTGGCAGGGTCCTCACCAACTATAACTACTGCAAGACAAGGCTTAACGCCCTTTGCGTTTAGCTCTGTTACCTGCATTTTTAGCTCCTGCTTTATTTTTGATGCTACTGCCTTTCCGTCTATTATTGTCATTTTTACTACCTCCTGAAAATTTGTTTTCCGTTTTATATTTTTTTGGCTCGTACGGGCGAACTAAGCACCCTTTTGAATAGCCGATTAAATCTTCTCTGCCCGCAAGCTTCAAAGCCTTTAATACTAAATTTTTATTATCGGGGTTTTTATATTGCAAAAGTGCACGCTGCATTGCCTTTTCCTCGGGAGATTTTGCAACATAAACTTCCTTGCCCGAATATGGGTCAATCCCCGTATAAAACATAGCGGTTGAAATACTGCCCGGAGTTGGGTAAAAGTCTTGCACTTGCTGAGGATTCATATTGTTTTCCTTAAGGAAGAGTGCAAGCTCAATCGCATCGTTCAGGGTTGAACCGGGATGAGAGCTCATAAGGTATGGAACAAGATATTGCTTCATTCCGAGCCTTTGATTTACGAGCTTGAATTTTTCTGCAAATCTTTTGTATACATCGCTGGGCGGCTTTCCCATATATTTTAAAACATTTGAAGAAACGTGCTCGGGAGCAACCTTTAGCTGCCCGCTGACGTGATGACGACAAAGCTCATATATAAAGTCGTCTGTTTTATCTTCGAGTATGAAATCATATCTAAGGCCCGAGCGCACAAAAACCTTTTTCACTCCCGGCAAAGAACGAAGCTTTGCGAGGAGAGATAAATAATCGTTGTGGTCTGCTTCAAGATTTTTGCAAGGCGTCGGAAAAAGACATTGACGATTTTTGCAAGCACCGTGAGTAAGCTGTTTTTTGCAAGCTGGTTTTCTAAAATCTGCCGTTGGACCGCCAACGTCGTGAATATATCCTTTAAAGTCGGGGTCGCTTATTAAAATCTTTGCCTCATCTATAAGCGATTTATGACTTCTTGAGCTTATAATTCGCCCTTGATGAAATGTTAGTGCACAGAAATTGCACGCACCAAAGCACCCTCTGCTTGAAACAAGCGAGAATTTAACCTCGGAAATAGCGGGAACGCCGCCAAATTTTTCATAACACGGATGATATGCACGAGCATACGGCAAGGAGTAAACCTTGTCCATTTCCTTTTGCGTAAGAGGCATCGAGGGAATGTTTTGGACTAAAAGCTTGTCCCCGTGCGGCTGTATTATACGAAGCCCACGAATAGGGTCTTGCTGTTCGTATTGAATTTTGCAAGCGTTTGCATACGCTCTTTTATTTTCGCTTACCTCCTCGAATGAATCTATAACAACGGAGGAGTCAAAGCTTTCGTTTGAGTTTGCAATAAAGCAAGTTCCTCTTATTCCTCTTATCTTTTTTATCGGAACGCCTCGGTCAAGCAAATTTGCAATTTCAACAATAGCCTTTTCGCCCATTCCATATATTAAAAGGTCGGCTCGGCTATCAAATAAAACAGAGCGCCTGACCTTGTTTTGCCAATAGTCATAGTGTGCAAATCTTCGAAGACTTGCTTCTATTCCACCGATTATTAAAGGCACATCTTTAAAAATGCGCCTCACTGCGTTGCAATATGCTATAACTGCCCTGTCGGGACGCTTGCCTGCAACTCCGCCCGGTGAATATAAATCCTCGCTTCGTCTTTTTTTAGCCGCTGTATAATGGGCAACCATAGAGTCAAGATTGCCTGCAGTTACTAAAACACCAAGTCTTGGAGTTTGAAACTGTAGGAAAATGGAATCATCTTCTATATTCGGTTGCGCAAGAATTGCAACTCTATATCCGCTATCTTCCAAAACTCTTGAAATTATTGAATGACCAAAGCTTGGATGGTCAACGTAAGCATCACCGGTTATATATAAAAAATCAGGTCTGTCCCACCCTAATTCTGACATTTCTTTTGCGTTTGTTGGCAAAAAATTATTCATCATACACCTCCAAACTGTTATCTTGCATCAAAATAATAATATTCATTGTTGCTTGTTTTAATCTGCCATACGGGAATTGCGACGGCGTTTGCGTGATATTCGCTGTCGTCGCCTGAGGTATAGCCAAGTGATATGTCGGCTATTTCAACCAACTCATTTTCCGATTTATCCGAGGCAGAAATAAAATCTATTAACGCACTTGTTGAAGGCGTTATGCGGGTTGCCGCCGTAGTAACGGTACTCTGGTCGGAGGAGGCGGAAAACCAATTTCCGTCAACAGATAATATCCCGTTCTTTGAAACATTTACTGTTATATATGAATCAAAAAGAGGGTATTTATCAAGCTTTTGATTAAATGTTACAATATATACGTCGTTTTGCTCTCTCAAAGATGAAATTGCAGAGTCTGTCGAAAGGTTTAGCTTTGTTAAAAAATCTGAAACCAATACTATTGCATTTTCAGAATTTATCGACAAAAAAGCCTCATTAAAAGGAAATTCTCCGCTTGGATGAGGGTTTGTATAAGAAAAATGATTTTTAGAAAATTCTAAAGATACATTTCCCTTTTTATATAAATTTTCGTCCTTTTCCAGTCCGTCGCCCAACAGAAGCTTGGCAAATTCATCCTTGTTCGGAATATTATTTGTTACTTCAACGCTATTGAGCTTTGGGATTTTATTTGGAATTTGCGATTCCGAAACATTTATTCCGTTTGAGTTTAAAATTGAAACTGTTTTTTTTATAACATCCTTATCGACTGTTGATGAGTGATTAGAAATTGCTACAAGCTTAATGATGAGGAAAATGTTAAGCGATAAAAAAAGCAGTATAAGCCAATTTTTTGCTTTTGACCAGTCCAATCAATTATTCCTCCCAAATTAAAATTCGTATGTTTCATTCTCGTCGTTCAAGTCGTCTGTCGGTTTATCGTTTTCATTTGAATTGCCAATCTCATTGTCTTTATTTGCATCGCTTGCGCTTTCACTGTTATTTTCTTCAACTGCACTATGCTCAACCTCTATATAGTTTTCATCTGCGGGAAGCACATCGTTTTGCCCCATTGACTTTTCAAGCTTTAGCATATAAACCTCATAAGCCGATAAAACATCCAGCTTTAAGGAAGAAATGCACTGAGCTACATAGTTTTTTTGATTTTCCAAATCTGAAAGCTCTTTTTCGCTTGCCGTTTTAAGCTGAGTTGCCTCTTCTTTAGAGTTTGAAATCAATTCTTCAGCCTCCAAAGAAGCTGCTGCAACAATTTTTTCGGATTTTTCAAGCGCTTCGCTTGTTATATTGTCGGCATCTGCTTTAGCATTTGAAATAAGCGTTTCTGCTTTTGCATTAGCTGAGCTTATAAGCTCATCGGATTCGACTCTTGCCTTCAAAAGAGTTTCGGCAACGTGCGTTCTTTCTGCTTCAAGTTTTGCAATTTTTTCGTCTTTTTGTATTATTTGTTCCTCGTAATCCTTAACCTTGCTCTCCAAGTCGGAAATCTTTTGGGAAAGCTCAGTTGTAAGCTCTAAAATATAGCCGTTTACGCTTTTTTTTGAAAAGCCAAAAAAGGATTTTGAGAATTTCTTATTATTATCCATTATTCTACCCTCCTGAAACTGCTTTATCTGTGTAAATTCTACATTAATTTGTAAAGTCCTGCTGTTTTTCGCTTTTTTTCTGCAAAAAATTAAAAAAAGACCTTGACAAATGGGAAGTTTTTATGTTATTATCTTTTATGAGAGTGCAACTGTGCGCCAATGGCGCACAAAAAAGGAGGGCGATTCTTCGTGAAAGAAACCGACACATATCTTTTGGTTGATTCGAAGGTTCTTCCTGAGGTTTTTGTTAAGGTTGTAGAAGCAAAAAAGTTGATTAAAGCCGGAAGATGCAAAACAACGAGCGAAGCTGTAGAAAAGCTCAAATTGAGCAGAAGTGCTTTCTATAAGTATAAGAACAGTGTGTTTTTGGTTGAGGAAATGAGCAAGGACAGAATTATTACGCTGTTTTTTGAAGTGTTCGACCAGATGGGCGTTTTGTCTTGTATATTAAAGGTTCTGGCGGCGGCGAAAACAAGTGTGCTTACTATCAATCAGAGTATACCGGTTGATGGAAATGCAACAATAGTAATAAGTCTTAAAATAGAGGGAATGAGCATTAGTGTTGAAAACCTTTTAAAAAAGCTTAGGGGAATAGAATTTGTAAGAAAGGCAGAAATTACGTCGGGTGAATAATTTGTTTGCCCAGAGGGGATGAGAAAATGGTTAATATAGCAATATTGGGATACGGAGTTGTTGGCTCCGGTGTTTACGAAATTGTAGACAGAAATGCTTGCGGATTGGAAAAACGCAGCGGTGAAAAAATTAATGTTAAAAGGGTCTTGGATTTGAGAGATTTTGACGACCATCCGAGAAAGGAAATATTTACTAAGAATTTTGATGATATTTTAGGCGATGCGGAAATTTCAATTGTTGTTGAGGCGATGGGCGGGGTTAATCCTGCGTATGAGTTTACTAAAAAATCGCTTCTTGCGGGAAAAAGTGTTGTAACGAGCAATAAAGAGCTTGTTGCAAAGCACGGAACGGAGCTTTTGGAAATTGCGAAGCAAAAAAATGTAAATTATTTGTTTGAAGCAAGCGTTGGCGGCGGTATTCCAATTATCCGTCCGCTTCATAATTGCCTCGCGGCGAATGAGATTGTTGAGATTTTTGGAATTTTAAACGGAACAACAAACTATATTTTAACTAAGATGATAAAAGAGAGTGCAACGTTTGATGAGGCACTTTTGGAGGCTCAAAAGAAAGGATATGCCGAAAAAAATCCTGAGGCTGATGTTGAGGGACATGATGCAGCAAGAAAAACTTGTATTTTGGCATCGCTTGCATTTGGGTATGGCGTTTGCGTTGATTCTGTGTATGCAGAGGGAATAACAAAAATTTCCTTAGATGACGTTGAAATGGCAGGTAAGCTTGGCTATGTTATAAAGCTTATCGGATATACAAAAAAGGTTAAAGACAAAGCTATTTGCAGAGTTTCGCCGATGCTTGTGCCAAAGACGAGTCCTTTGGCGGGAGTAGATGATGTGTTTAATGCAATAATGGTCAGAGGAAATATGGTTGGCGACGTAATGTTTTACGGTGCGGGAGCGGGTAAGCTTCCTACGGCAAGTGCCGTTATGGGCGACGTTGTTGACATAGTAAGAGATAAAGAGAACAAAAATTACCTTTGGACAAAGGCAGAGGAGGATTTTGTTTTAGATAAAGGCGAGGCAAGCGTTAAGATGTTCGTCAGAGCAGGGGAGCCTTGCAAGGATGTTGTTTTGAAAACATTTAAAGATGCAGTGTTTACAGATGAGTGCGACTGCTGCTTCATAACAGATGAGGGAGCGGAAAAGGATATTTTAAAGAGCCTTGAGGCGCTTGATATCGAGGTTAAGAGCTGCATAAGGGTAATGTCGTAATAAAAGTTTTCAATAAATAAAGGAGGAAAAAAAGGTGGGTTTAGTTGTACAAAAATTTGGCGGAAGCTCTGTTGCTAATGCTGAGAGAGTTTTTAATGTTGCCCGAAGAATTACTGACACATACAAGGAAGGAAATGACGTTGTAGTTGTTGTGTCGGCTCAGGGCGATACGACGGATGATTTAATTGAAAAAGCAAAAGAAATCAATAAAAAACCGTCAAAACGTGAAATGGATATGCTTCTTGCGACAGGAGAGCAGATTTCAATTGCGCTTCTTGCAATGGCAATTGAGTCTTTGGGCTTCCCTGTTATATCGCTTACGGGCTGGCAGGCGGGAATGAAGACAAATTCTAATTATTCAACGGCGAGAATATCAAGAATTAATACGGAAAGACTTGAGATTGAGCTTGGTAAGAAAAATATTGTTATTGTTGCAGGATTTCAGGGCATTAATAAATATGATGATATAACAACCTTGGGAAGAGGCGGCTCTGATACTTCGGCTGTTGCGCTTGCGGCGGCACTTAATGCAGACGTTTGCGAAATTTATACGGATGTTGACGGAGTTTATACAACAGACCCGAGAATAGTTAAAGATGCGGCAAAGCTTGACGAGATATCCTACGATGAAATGCTTGAGCTTGCAAGCCTTGGTGCGAATGTTTTAAATAATCGCTCTGTTGAGATGGCAAAAAAATATAATGTTAAATTAATGGTACTGTCGAGTATGAATAAAGTTGCGGGTACGATTGTTAAGGAGGTAAAAGACGTGGAGAAAATGTTGGTAAGAGGGGTAACTCGTGATAATGATACAGCGAGAATTTCGTTGATAGAGGTAGATGATAAGCCTGGAAAGGCGTTTTCTGTGTTCTCGCTTTTAGCAAAGCACAATATAAATGTTGATTTGATTCTTCAATCTGTAGGAAGAAACAATACAAAGGATATAAGCTTTACTGTTTCTCTTTCAAACCTTGAGGAAACGCTTAATATTATTAATGAAAACAGTGCTGTTATAGCCGCAAAAGAGGTTCAGTACGATGATAACGTTTCAAAGGTATCAATCGTCGGAGCAGGTATGGTAACAAATCCCGGAGTTGCGGCGGGAATGTTTGAAGCTCTTTATAAGGAGCAGATAAATATTCATATGATTGCAACAAGCGAAATTAAGGTTTCTGTTTTGATAGACAGAAAGAATGCAGAAAGAGCTGTTGCTGCAATACATGACCACTTTAATATGTCGAAAATTTAATTATGTGCACTTTTTTGTGCAGATACAAAGATTAAAGAAATGAAAAATGCAAAGGTGCCTTGATGTGCCTTTGCATTTTAAACATACTGATGCGGAAGGATTAAGAGATATTATGACAAATGAGAATAAAAATCTTGATTTAAGAGAAGATATGCTAGAGGGAAGAAATCCCGTTTTTGAGGCGCTGAAAGCGGGTAGACAGATTGATAAAATACTTATTGCAAAGGGTGGAAACAAGGGTTCAATAACGAGAATTCTGGCAATTGCAAAGGAGAGAAAAATTCTTGTTTCGGAGGTTGAAAGGGCAAAGCTTGATACTATAAGTCAGACCCATGCTCACCAAGGTATTATAGCGTATACTGCGGCAGCGGAGTATGTTTCCGTTAAAGATATTTTAAATGTTGCAAAAAGCAAAAATGAGCCTCCCTTTATAATAATTTGTGATTCTCTGAATGATGCGCATAATCTTGGTTCGATAATTCGTAGTGCAGAATGTTGCGGAGCGCATGGGGTCATAATTCCAAAGCACAGAAGCGTTGGTCTGTCTGCGGCTTGTGCAAAGGCGGCTGCGGGGGCAACGGAGTATATGGGGGTTTGCAAGGTTACTAATCTTGCAAGAACTATTGATGAGCTAAAAAAAGAGGGGCTTTGGGTTTGCGGAACTGACGCAGAAGGGGAACAGCTTATCTATGATGCGGATTTGAAAGGTCCGTTAGCTATTGTTATCGGCTCGGAAGGAGAGGGAATGAGCAGGCTTGTTAAAGAAAGCTGCGACTTTTTGGTAAGAATACCTATGAGCGGACATGTGAACAGTTTAAATGCATCGGCGGCGGCTGCTGTTTTGATGTACGAAGCTGTCAGACAGAGAAATATATAAAAAATTAATAATATATTTAAAGATTGTATATTTACTTTGAGCGGGAAATATTGTATAATATAAGTGTAGTGCGAAAAAGGGGGTTAAATTATGGGAGAAGAAAATTTTTTCTTGCCACTGAAAGAGGTAATAAAAGAATTTAAGCTTGAGGCTGTTTACAAGTCAAATGATTTTGAAAATGTTATGATTGAGACTAGTGAGGTAAACAGACCTGGATTGCAGCTTATAGGATTTTTTGATTATTTTGGAGAGTCCCGTATTCAAATTTTAGGAATGGTAGAAATATCATATTTGAGAAATCAAACCTCGGAGCAGAGAATGCAATGCTTTGAAAAGCTGCTTGCTACCAATATCCCTGTTATTGTTGTAACGCGCTCACTTGAAATTTTCCCTGAGCTTATTTGTGCGGCAGAGAAGTTTAACGTAACAATTGCGAGAAGCAGTTCAAATACATCGGCGTTTATGAGCGCACTTATAAGCTTTTTGAATTTGAAGCTGGCGCCCAGAATAACAAGGCACGGCGTTTTGGTTGAGGTTCATGGTGAGGGCGTTTTAATACTTGGCGAAAGCGGAGTAGGAAAGAGCGAAACGGCTGTTGAGCTTGTAAAAAGAGGGCATCGCTTTGTTGCAGACGATGCTGTTGAAATTAAAAGGGTTTCGGATATAACGCTTGTTGGAACGGCACCTGAAATAATAAGGTACTTTATTGAGATAAGAGGAATTGGGATTGTTGATATAAGGCGCTTATTTGGTATGGGAGCTGTTAAGGAAACAGAAAAGATTGATATGGTTATAAACCTTGAGCCTTGGAGAGACGGTCATCCGTACGACAGGTTAGGTTTAACCGAGGAAAAGACTAATATATTGGGAATTGATATTCCGTCTGTAACAATTCCGGTGCGACCGGGAAGAAATCTTGCGATTATAGTTGAGCTTGCGGCTATGAATAATCGTCAGAAGAGAATGGGGCATAATGCGGCAGAGGAATTGAACGACAGGCTGACAAATCAGCTTGGTGAAGATTTGGGGATTTAACTTACGAAAGGAAAAATTATGAATATTTTGGTTGATACACATACGCACACAAATGCTTCTACACACGCATACTCTTCTTTAGAAGAAAATATAAGCCATGCGAAAAAAATAGGTCTTGAGGCGATTGCCATAACAAATCATGCGCCGGGAATGCCTGACTCACCGCATTTGTGGCATTTTATAAATATTGCGAGAAATGTGCCGAGAGAGGTTGATGGAGTTAAGGTGCTTTTTGGTGCAGAGGTAAATATTCTCGACGAGGAGGGCAATGTTGATTTGCCGCCGCACGTTCTATCCTCGCTTGACGTTGTTATTGCATCGATGCACAGGGATACGTTTTCACCGCAGACTAGAAAAATTCACACTCAGGCATATTTGAATATATTGGAAAATCCGTTTATTGATATTATTGGTCATAGTGGGTCGCCAGATTATGAATATAATATTGATGTCGTTTTGTCGAAGGCGAAAAAAGAAGGTAAGATGATTGAAATAAATAATAATTCTCATCTGATAAGAAAAGGAAATAGCGAAAATTGCAAAAAAATTGCGAAAAGATGTGCGGAGCTGGGAATTAATGTTGTTGTAAGCTCGGATGCTCATTTTTCAAGGAATATCGGAAATTTTGAGGAGGCTGTTTCTATGCTTAAGGAAATAGATTTTCCAACTGAGCTTATTGCAAATTTGACTTTGGAAAAATTTTTGAACGTATTAAGACAAAGAAAGATGATAGTAGGTCTTTAAAATTTAAACGAGGAGAGATAAAATGTATATTGGAATTGATTTGGGCGGAACAGGAATAAAGGTGGGCTTAGTTGACGAAAGCTATAAAATTGTTGCTTCGGGAACAGTCCCGACAGGTGCACAGCGCCATTATAGCGAGATTATTAAGGATATGGCTATGCTTGCCATTAAGGTTACCGAGGAAGCGGGATATGATATAAATAAAGATGTTAAATGCGTAGGAATTGGTTCACCCGGAACATGCGACTCGGAAAATGGTATTCTTATTTATGCAAACAATTTGAATTTTGAGAATGTACCTATGCGTGCTGAGATGCAAAAATATATTGATTTGCCAATATACATAGGAAACGATGCAAACGTTGCCGCGCTTGGCGAATTTATGGTTTTAGAGGATAAAAAAGTTGAGAATATGATTGCCGTAACGCTTGGAACAGGCGTTGGAAGCGGAGTTGTTATAGGAAGAAAGCTTTATGAAGGCTTTAACGGAGCAGGAGGCGAGCTTGGTCATTTTCAAATTCAGGTTAATGGCGGCGAGCCTTGTACCTGCGGGCGAAACGGATGCTGGGAGGCGTATGCGTCTGTTACGGCGTTAATTCGTGAAACAAAGCGTGCTATTGAAAAAAATCCTGATTGTGAGATGGCAAAATCGGTAGACGGAGATTTGAGCAAGGTGGGCGGAAAAACTTCGTTTGACTTTGCAAAGAAGGGCGATAAGGTTGCTTTGGAGGTTGTTGAAAATTATTTGAGATATGTTGCAGAGGGAATTGTTTCCGTTATAAATATTTTCCAACCTGAGGTTTTGGTTATCGGGGGAGCTATTTCAAAGGAAGGAGACTATTTGTTAAAGCCTGTTAAGGAAATAGTTAGTAAAAATGTATATTCCAGATTTGTAAAGCAGACCGATGTAAGAATCGCAAAGCTCGGAAATGATGCGGGAATTATCGGAGCGGCACTTTTGGGTGCGCAAAATTAATTTTTCAGTATTTTTCAGTATATCGGAGGGCAGTATGGAGGCAAGAATTAACGAGATTTGCAAACGGTTGGAAAAAGAGAGGATTTTTTTTCTCAAAAATGAGCCTATGAAAAAGCACACGTCGTTTCGTATTGGCGGAGATGCGTTGGTTTTGGCTGAGCCTGAAAAAGAGGAAGAAATAATTTCTTTAAGAGATATTTGCAACCGCTTTGAAGTGCCTTGTTATGTTATTGGAAATGGGTCTAATCTTTTGGTTAGCGATAGCGGATATAATGGAGTTATAATAAAATTAGGAAAACGGTTTTCAAATATCAATGTTTTTGAAAATAAAATTGAGGCGCAATCGGGGGCACTTTTGAGCTCTATTGCAAGGGTTGCGGCAGAAAACGGATTGTCGGGATTTGAGTGTGAAAGCGGAATTCCGGGCTCATTGGGTGGCGCAATCGTTATGAATGCGGGAGCGTATGGTGGCGAAATGAAGGATGTTGTTTTAAAAACAACGTATATTGAAGATAGTGGTGAGATAAAAACCGTTTTCGGTGAGGAGCATAAATTTGGCTACAGAGCAAGTGCTTTTCAAGAAAATGATAGGGTTATAATTTCGAGTGAGCTTGTATTTGAGCCTGAGGATAAAAATGAGATTTATAACAAAATGGCAGAGCTTGCGCAAAAAAGAAAGGATAAGCAGCCTCTTGAATATCCGTCTTGCGGGTCGGCTTTTAAACGCCCTGAGGGGTATTTTGCAGCTGAGCTTATACAAAATGCAGGGCTAAAGGGATATAGCATAGGCGGAGCGCAGGTTTCGGAAAAACACAGCGGATTTATAATAAACAAAGGAAATGCATCGGCTGATGACGTTATAGAGCTTGTATACCATATAAAGGATGTGGTTTGTAAAAAATATGGGGTAGAGCTTGAATGTGAAATGAAGATGCTTGGATTTTAAAACCTCAAAGGGGTGTGCATATGAAATTTGTAATAATAACAGGCTTGTCGGGAGCGGGTAAAACGCAGGTAATACATTTTATGGAGGATTTAGGGTACTATTGCGTTGATAATATGCCGCCTGTCCTTCTGGGTAAATTTGTTGAAATATGCAATTCTTCAGGCGGAAAAATAGATAAGGTTGCGTTGGTTATTGATATTCGTGGCGGAGATATGTTTCATGAGCTTTTAAATGAAATAGAAAGTCTTGAGAGTATGGGATGCAATTTTGAAATACTGTTTTTGGAAGCGGACGACGATGTTTTAGTTAAAAGATATAAGGAAACGAGAAGAAAGCATCCTTTGGCAAAAGACGGAGCAAGCCTTTTAGATGGAATAAGAGAGGAAAGAAAAATATTAGATGAAGTAAAAAAGCGTGCGGATAATGTTATTAATACATCTAATATTAAAACAACAATGTTGAAGACTGTTGTGCAAGAGATTTTTGATGTTGACGGAAATAACGGCGGAATTGTTATAAATGTGCAGTCTTTTGGATATAAATATGGAATTATTATTGACGGGGATTTGGTTTTTGATGTGAGATTTTTGCCAAACCCATTTTATGAAGAGGATTTAAAGGAGCATACGGGGCTTGAGGAATGTGTTCAAGAGTATGTTATGAAATTTGAGCAGACGAATGAATTTTTAGAAAAGCTTGAGGATATGATTAAATATCTTGTTCCGTATTATATCGAGGAGGGAAAAACGCAGCTTGTTATAGGAATTGGCTGTACGGGCGGAAAGCACAGGAGCGTTACCCTTGCGATAAAGCTTTATGAATACTTAAAAAAAATAGGATACAATACAATTATAACGCATCGGGATGTTTTAAGGCAAAACGATTAGGAGGATAAATGAACAAAGAGAGAGCTTATTATATAAAACCGTTTACAAAGGCGTGGTTTATCAATATATGGTTTCATTATAAAATTCATATATTGATTGGGGCGTTTGTATTAGCTTTGCTTGGCTTGTATACATACGAGTTAATAACAAAGCCGAAGTATGACTTTTCAATGATTTATATAGGCAATAATATTTCTTCTCTTGAAACGGAGATTAAAACCTTATCTGACGATTTAAGTAAGGTGGCTATAGATGTTAATAACGACGGAAAAGTTAAGGTGAGCTGCGAGAGCATATTTGTATCGAAGGACATTGCCAAAAAAGATTCCTCTGCAAAGGCTCAGCTTGAAAAGTCGGAAATGGAAGTCAGAAATGGAGAGGTTAATGTATATCTCTTTGGCGGAGGCTATGAGCAGGATTATGTCGGCGATGGGGTAGAGGACAGGCTTTACGATTTAACAGCCCTTGCGGAAAAGTATGGTTATGGCGAGGATATGGTGAAGCGTTATCCAGATGGAAGTGTATATGCAATCAGTATGGAGAATAATCCTTGTTTAAAGTTTGATACAAAAGATGTTTATATAGTTGTTCGCCCGTTTTTGGGGGATGAAAATAAGAAAAAAGAAGCTTTTCAATATGAAATTGATTTGAAGATGGCTGAATATATAATAAGCCGAGGAGAGTATGATGTAAAAAGATGAAGCTTCAGCAAAATTGCAGGATGAGGGCGTAATTTTGTTGAAAAAGTAAAAATGAAATATTTTTATACTATGTTGGTGTGCTGAGGCGCACCAATTTTTTTGCATAAAAAAAGGCTTTATACCAAATGAATTTTTTGATACAAGCCCTTTTTATTTTTGCAATTTGATTATCAATCAGAAGTAAATGGTAAAAGAGCAATATGTCTTGCTCTCTTAATAGCTTCAGTAACCTCTCTCTGATGCTTTGCACAGTTTCCGCTTATTCTTCTTGGAACAATCTTCGACTTCTCAGAAATAAACTTTCTAAGCTTAAAAGTATCTTTGTAATCAATTTCAGCAACTTTATCTGCACAGAAAACGCAAACTTTTCTCTTTGCTTTTCTCATATTTCTTGCAGGTCTTTCCATTTTTTCAGACATTTTCATTTCCTCCTTATCAGATTTTTAATTAGAATGGCAAATCGTCGTCAGACATACCAGAAGCAAAATCGCTACCATTCGGAAGGTCGCCAGACGAACCAAACGCACCTGAAACGCTTTGGTCAAATGAATTTCCAAAGTTTCCTGCGCTTGGAGCACTGTTTGAAGAGCTTTGTTTACCCTCGGTAAAATAAGCCTCATCAACGATAACCTCCGTTGCATATCTCTTGTTGCCGTTTTGGTCTGTCCAATCTCTTGTCTGGATAGAACCAACAACGCCTATAAATCTGCCTTTTGAAAAATAGCTGCATATAAACTCTGCTGTTTTATTCCAAGCAACACAATTTATAAAGTCAGCCTTTCTCTCCTCGCCCTGACGAACAAAACGACGGTCAACTGCAACTGAAAAGCTGCAAACGTTAGCACCGCTCGGAGTTGCTCTAAGCTCGGGATTTGCTGTTAATCTGCCTACCAATATGGCTTTGTTCATAAAAAATACACCGCCTTCTTAATTGTGGTAGAAGTTATTTCTTGATGATAATACTTCTCATGATATCTTCAGTAATCTTGTAGATTCTGTCAAGCTCAGCAGGAAAATCAGACTTCGCAGAAAAGTTAACCAACACGTAATAACCCTCGTTCTTATCGTTAATTTCATAAGCAAGCTTTCTTTTGCCCCAAATATCAAGAGATTCAATTTCGCCTGCACCTTCAATCAATGATTTGAACTTTTCAACAACAGCATTTGTTTTCTCTTCATCTAAATCAGGATTAACGATGAAAATTGTTTCATACTTGTTAATGATTTCAACCATTACTACTACACCTCCCTTTCGGACTTTGACCCCGCAGTATAAATACGGAGTAAGGAAAATATTTGCTTGCATAAACAAGCTATATCATTATATACCTTTTCTTATGCTTTGTCAAGCTTTTTTATATACTTTCATCAATTTTGTAAAAATGCATAACATTTAAACGTTATTTCAACAGCTTATCTGTATATTTATCAATAAGCTTCATACAGCTATTTACTGTTTCCACGCTGTTTTGATATTCGTACAAAATAAGTGCGTGTTCGTTTTCTACGGGTATAAGCTCACATTTGTTGCCAATATCTTTCATTTGGATATTGTAGCTTATTGTGTCGGATATGTCTACAACGGTATCGTTCGTTCCGTGCATAAGCAAAATATCTGTTTCTGTTTTTGAAGCATCAAAAACAATGTCGAAAAAATAAGAACAATAGAAAAAATACAACTTGCAATTTTGCTTGATTTATGGTAAAATATTGAAGAGTAAAAGCATATAAAAATGCTTTAATTGAAATTTGTGAGAATTTGAATGTTTGTTCATTTTGGATTATTTAGCGCACACAAGGGCATGTATAATGAAGCGATTTTTTCAAAGAATATAAAGCGCTTGCTTAAGCTATAAAAGAGGTTAAGCCGCTGATTCCGTTGCTACTTGTTTTGAAATATTAAAAAAGAGGTGTGATTTATGAAGATTGCCGTTTTAGACAGTAAAACATTGGGTGCGGATTTAGACCTTTCGCCGTTAGATGAGCTTGGTGAGGTTTTTGTATATGAAAATACCACGCCCGAGGAGGTTGCAAGCAGAATTTTTGATTGCGACGTTTGTATTATAAATAAAATTAAGCTTTTTGAAGAAAATTTGAAAAATGCGAAAAATTTAAAGTTAATCTGCCTTGCGGCTACTGGGTATGACAATGTTGATACGAAATACTGCAAAAAGGCAGGTATTGGAGTTTGCAATGTTGTAGGATATTCTACTCATAGCGTAAGCCAACTGACATTAACGATGGCGCTCAGCCTTGCAACCCGCATTTTTGAATACAGGGAATACGTTAATTGCGGAAAATATCAAAGAGGCGATTCGGCTAATTATTTAGAGCCTGTATATCATCAGCTATATGGAAAGGTTTGGGGAGTAGTTGGGCTTGGAAATATAGGCAGACAGGTTGCGAGAGTTGCTGAGGCGATGGGGTGCAGGGTTATTGCAAACAAGCGCACGCCCGATGAGGAGTTTGAAACGGTGGATTTAGATACGCTTGTTTCAAGTGCGGATATAATTTCTATTCATACGCCTTTGAGTGATGAAACAAGAGGGCTTATCGGAAAAAAAGAAATTGAAAAAATGAAAAAAACTGCTATCGTCATAAATGTGGCAAGGGGCGCGGTTGTTGATGAAGAAGCACTTTGCGATGCGATTTTAGAGGAAAAAATAGGTGCTGTTGGCATTGATGTTTATTCAAAAGAACCTTTTTCGGCTGAGCATCCATATAATAAAATTCTTGGAAGAAAGAACGTTTGCCTGACCCCGCATATGGCTTGGGCGGCGTATGAGGCAAGGTTTTTGTGCCTTGAAGAAATTATTAAAAATATAAAGGCGTTTTTTGGCGGAGAGATACGAAACAGGGTTGAAATTTAATATACAAAGGAAGTGGCAAAATGGATTTTATACAAGCGCTTGCGAATGAGTTTAAGCTAAATCAAATGCATGTAAAAAACATAATTGAGCTTATAGACGGTGGGAACACAATTCCGTTTATCGCAAGATACAGAAAGGAAATGACGGGTTCTTGCGACGACCAGGTTCTAAGAGAGCTAAACGACAGGCTTACTTATCTTAGAAACTTTGAAAAGAGAAAAGAGGAAATAATTGAGTCTATAACAGAGCAAGAGAAAATGACAGACGAAATTATGGAGGACATAAAAAGTGCTACTACTCTTGCAAGGCTTGAGGATATTTATCGTCCGTTTAAGCAAAAGAGAAGAACAAGGGCAACCGTTGCAAAGGAAAAAGGCTTGGAGCCTTTGGCAAATATTATTCTTTTGCAAGAGTTTAAAGATGATTTTTATAAAAAGAGCGAGGAGTTTATTTCTGAGGAAAACGGAGTTTTAAGTGCGCAAGAAGCAATTGACGGAGCAAAGGATATTGTTTGTGAGTATGTTAGCGACAATGCGGAGGCAAGGCAGATTTTAAGAGAATATTTCCAGGCAAACGCAATGATTGTTACCTCTGCCGCAAAAGAGGAGGACTCTGTTTATTCGATGTATTATGAATATAGCGAGCCTGCAAAGAAAATTCCGAGCCATAGAATTTTAGCAATAAACAGAGGCGAAAAGGAAGAATTTTTAAAGGTTAGCGTTGAGGCAAGCGAGGAAACGGCAATAAAGCTTCTTTGTGATTTGTTTATAACAAAGCCAGGCGTTGCAACAACGGAGGTTTTTTATGTTGAAGCGATTGAGGATGCGTATAAGAGGCTTATATATCCGTCGATAGAGAGAGAAGTGCGTTCGGATTTGACGAGTGCCGCTTCCGAGCAAGCCATTAAAAACTTCGGCGTTAATTTGAAAAACCTTTTGATGCAACCGCCAATAAAGGGAAAAATAACCTTAGGCTTGGACCCTGCGTACAGAACGGGTTGCAAAATAGCGGTTGTTGATGATACGGGAAAGGTTTTGGATACAACTGTTATTTATCCTACGCCACCGCAAAATAAAAAGGAAGAGGCTAAGGTTGCGCTTAAAGCGCTTATTAAAAAACATAACGTTGACGTTATTTCAATCGGAAACGGAACGGCATCGAAGGAGTCGGAAATATTTGTTGCGGAGCTTATAGGCGAAATTGAGGATAGGGAGCTTTCGTATATGGTTGTTAATGAAGCGGGAGCGTCGGTTTATTCCGCATCAAAGCTTGGAGCAAGCGAATTCCCCGACTTTGATGTTTCGCTGAGAAGTGCCGTTTCAATCGCAAGACGACTTCAGGACCCTCTTGCAGAGCTTGTTAAAATAGACCCGAAATCTATAGGAGTTGGGCAGTATCAGCACGATATGCCCGAAAAACGTCTCGACGAAACGCTTGGCGGAGTTGTTGAGGACTGCGTAAACAAGGTTGGAGTAGACTTAAATACTGCTTCGGCATCGCTTTTGTCGTACGTTTCAGGAGTTTCGTCTGCCGTTTCGGCAAATATCGTTAAGCACAGAGAGGAAAACGGAGCGTTCAAGTCGAGAACGGAGCTTAAAAAGGTTGCTAAATTGGGACCAAAGGCGTATGAGCAGTGTGCGGGATTTTTAAGAATACCTGAAGGAAAAAATATTTTGGATAATACGTCTGTTCATCCAGAGTCGTATGATGCGGCGTTAAAGCTTTTGGAAATATTTAATTTTACTAAAGATGATATAAAAAACGGTGCGCCCGCATCGCTTTTGGATATGATAAAGCTTAAGGGCGTAGATGAGGTTTGCGAGCTTTGCGGAGTAGGAAAGCCAACGCTTATGGATATTGCAAATGAGCTTATGAAGCCTGGAAGAGACCTTCGTGATGATTTACCTGCGCCGATGCTTAGAAGCGACATAATGGATATGAAGGACTTGAAGCCAGGGATGGAACTTATGGGAACTGTCAGAAATGCGATTGATTTTGGAATTTTTGTTGATATTGGTGTGCATCAGGACGGCTTGGTTCATATATCACAAATAACAAATAAATATATAAAGCATCCGAGCGAGGTTGTAAAAGTTGGCGACATTGTTAAGGTGTGGGTTATATCGGTTGATGTCGAAAAAAAGAGAATATCGCTGACTATGAAGAAACCAATATGATTTTGTCGACGAAATATTTTCAATTATTTGTATTTTTATCAAAATTTTAGTTGACAAATCGGCAAAATTGTGATATGCTAGACGGGCAGTCTGAAAAGATTGCGAATAAGATTTTGGAGGAACAAAAAAATGCAAAAAGGTACAGTAAAATGGTTCAATGCAGAGAAGGGTTATGGTTTTATCCAGAGCGAGAATAGCGAGGATGTTTTCGTTCATTTTTCTGCAATCCAGGGCGAAGGCTACAAATCTCTCGAAGAGGGAGCAGCAGTTGAGTTTGAAGTTATAAGCGGCGCAAAAGGTCCTCAGGCAGCTAATGTAACAAAACTATAATTGGCGTGAGGGTTATTATATATAACGGCAAGTCATTATTATTCGTATTGGATTAAGCTTTGAAGGTTTCAAAGCGCAAGAAAGCCACGTTGCAGGTTATGCTTCGTGGTTTTTTTGATATGTAAATATTAAAAAAAGGTTGACTTTTTTTATACATAGTGTGATATAACTGCGGCATAATAATATTTTTAAACATATTTGGAAAATTCTCTCTTTGTAATAAATCGCGAATCTCAACTTCTTTAGTTTGAATCATACCCTTTTTATTATCATCACTTTGAAGCGCATATTCTAAATTAATATAAGTCAAATTCGAAAAAATCAAAGAATCCACTTGATTCAACTTTTTCTCCTCAAAAGTTCTAT
>JAZNSA010000015.1:0-5991 GCA_045590935.1 Clostridia bacterium
AACAAGCCTGTTGAAGTTGCTACAATGCCGCTTTCAGACGAAGATATTGAAGAGATAAAGGAACAGGCGAAAGAAGAGTACAAAAAAGAGATAGAGAAACTGAAAACCAAAATAGACAAGCTTTCTGATATGAAGCGCAAGACAGATGAGCAGGTGAAAAAAGCAAAGGAAGAGATAGAAAAAGTTAAGGCAGCACAAAACAGCTCATTAGAAATCGAAAAAGATAAAAACAAAAAGCTTACGGAGCGGATAGCTGAGCTCGACAAAAAGCTAGAGGTAAGCACAAATTCTGATATGACAGAGTTTAAAGTTTATTTTGAAAATGCCAAGCAGGCGGTTAATAAAATGCTTGAAATATCAGGCAAGGATGGAAATAGCAAGCTGACAATGGCGCTAAAAGCGTTTTGCGAGGCTGTAATTAAAAATTTGGAGGCGTGAGAATTATGACATATATTTCATACATAGTAACAATAATATCGATAGCGGCAACGATTGCCAATGCGTATAAAAAGAGATGGTGCTTTATTGTATGGCTTTTTACAAATGCGTTTTGGTGCATATATGATTTTGTAATCGGGGCATATTCTCAAAGTGTTTTATATGCGGTATATTTCGTCATTTCCGTTATCGGACTCAGAAATTGGAGGAAATAGCTATGGAATTATTAAAGCTTAATGTATCGAAAAAGGCTTACGGCAAATACGGATATAGCTATAATTTTTCTCTTTTCAGGTGCCCTGTGTGTGGCGATAGTGTAGAAAGATATACTCAATCGGGGTTAAAGTCTAGAGCATGCAGCGGGAAATGCTCAAGAAAAATAGCTAAGGATTTAAAAGAGCTTGCATCGGGAAATAAGGCAAATATATGTATTAATTGTGCTGTTGATGATTGTAAATGGTTGCTTAAAGGAAAACCTATAGAGGGGTGGGATGCCACGCTTAAGGAATACAGAGCGGGAAATAAGCCGAAGCATATAACATATACATATCATATAACAGCTTGTCCGAACTTTAAGAAAATGGGAAAGGGGAAAAAGTGATATGAAAGCCGAAGAGTGGATGGGGAGAGCTTGGAAAACCAACGACGAAATAGCCGCGCTGATTATTGAAAGGCAAAAGGCCTTTGATGCGGCAATTTCTATAACAACTAACAATTCTACCGACAAGGTTAATACTACGAATAAAAACACGAGCGAAGCTAAATTTGTGAAATATATAAAATACAGCATAATGATTGATGAAAAGATTGATATGCTGTATCAGATTAAAAGCGAGATTTTTTCTTTGATTGTGAAAATAGAGAATAGTACATATCGTACGCTGTTAGTTTTGCGGTATATACATTGTAAAAGTTGGAAGGATGTTGCTGATGAAATGAACTACAGTACAAGGCAATGCTCTCGCATCCACGAAGCGGCAATGGTGCAGATTCAGACGATATTAGACAAAAAAAGCAAAAAAGTATAGACAAAAAGCTTTGTTTATGGTACTATGATAGTGGAAAGGATGAGCGATATGTGGGAAGATTTGTTGTTTCAAAGGAATCTATCAAAGCAATTGCCTAAAGTTAATATGCAAGATAAACAATTTTTATATAGATGCAGGAGCGGGCGATTAGATTCGGAAGAATTAAAGAGAATAATATTGTTCGTTCAAGCGATGGAAAAGAAGAATTCGGTCTGGAGACTTCCTGTTGTCTTTTTTATGGGAGAGGTAACGCCGGCGGATAAATTGTCATACATATTATTTGAGTATATTTGTTATTATCTAATAAATGTAAAAAAATATAAATGTTTTGTTTTGATTAGGTATAAATGCGATATTATAACAAGTGGTGCGCAATATTCGGCTATAAACTTGCTTGGAAGAAATTCTTTGCACATGAAGAAGGATAGAAGTGCAGAGTTTATAAAAAGGTTTAAGAACTCAATAGAAATAATGCACTATAGGACAATTTTAAATGGCGAGGAATATGACACAGATAAGCCAAGTAAAATTGAGACGAATATTCACTCGATTTTAGAGCATTTGAACATAGAAACTGTTGCTATAAAGGAAATAACAAGCGTAATTGGTGAGCTATTAGTAAATGCAGGAGAGCATACGGGAACTGATTGTTTGGTAGATGTGGACATAACAGGGGAGTATATAAAAAACAATGCTGCAACGAACGAGAAGTATTATGGCGTTAATATAGCAATATTTAATATTTCAAATGAGATGCTTGGCGATGGAATAAAAAGAATTTTAGATGAAGTTGAAGACCTGAATGAGTGGTATGAAAAATTAAAAATTGCTAAAAATAAGCACAGTGTTTTTTGGAATGAAGAATATAGCGAAAGGGATTTTTTCATATTATCCGCATTTCAACATAGAATATCAAGTAGAAAAGATAATTATGTTACAGGCGGCACAGGGCTAACGAGGCTGATTGCCGCACTTGAAGACAGATCAGATGCGTATGATTGCTATGCTTTGGCAGGAAAGAGGAGAATAAATTTTAATCATGAGTATTTAAAATTAGATGCATCAGATTGGGTTGGATTTAACAAGCAAAATGACTTTGTTAATTATCCACCGGAGCGGAGTATTATAACGGAAAACACATTCTTTTTTCCGGGAACAGCATATAATCTTAATTTTGTATTGAAAAAGGAGGAGTAGTATTATGGGAAGAAAGGAAATACATTTAGAATTTGATAAAACGCTATCGAACTTAACGGGTAATTCTTACGGGAGAAGGGTTTTTAATGAACAAATAGGAGAGTCATTTGTGCCCGGAGAAAAAATAACTATTATTTTTCCGGATAATATTAAGAATATTGGATCATCGTTCATACAAGGATTTTTTGAAAAAATAGCTGAGAGTGTTGGGATTTCAGGCATTGAAGAATATGTAGAATTGCATGCAAAAAGTATTGAAAATGCCCAGGAGTATATAATTAAAAAGTTGGTTGTTTGATGATTTAAAATGACAGGAGGATAAAAATATGCTTGCAAGTTTGTGCAAAGTTGTTGAAATTACAGGTTCAGACATAGTAGCTATTGCTTCTCTTGGATTGACATTTGTAATATTTTTGTATCAGGCTCTCAGAGAGAGAAAACAAAGTCGTGCAAATTTGAATTCTGAATACTTTAGAGAATTATATTCGAGATATTTATTGAGTGAAATTCCTCAATCAAGGACAAGAATAGTATTTGATAAAGATGACAAACTTTGCGGATTCGAGGACTTTATAAATTTAATAAATGAAATGCTTAGAGAATCTTTGTATTACAGATATGTTGATGAGGAATATTATTTGGAGTTGAAAACATACATACAGGATGTGGAAGATTATATTTTAGAAATTGCGAATAGTACAATTGCGAAAGAGCTGCAAGACAATGTTTTTAGTGAAATAGAAGAGAAATTAGAAAGCATATATATCTGTATGACTCACAAATACGAGGATGGTTAAAAGATGTCCTTGAATGTCGTATGGGTATGTGATATAATGATAGTGTGAAAAAATACTAAAAGAGGAGCTGCGCTGTGCGGCTTCTCTTTTGCATATATGGAGAAAAGAAATGGCTACACAGTTTGACAAGCTCAAAGATAGGCAGAATTTTAAAAATATATTGACAGACGGAGCGGAGATTTGCGGAAAATACAACCTGCCTAAGCTTAATGCAAGTGAATATATTCCGAAAGAGGTAGTACCGTTCAATAAAGCATTAACGGAAAAAGAGCCCAATAACAAATGCGTGCATTTTTTTATAGACGATTACCAATTTGAAAGAATATGGAATTTTCCTAATAGGTATATGGGCTTGCTAAAGAGGTTTCAGGGGGTTATAACGCCTGATTTTAGTATGTATTCTAATATGCCTAAAGCGCAGGTTATTTGGAACTGTTATAGAAATCGCAGGCTTGCATATTGGATGCAGAAAAATGAGATTAATATTGTTCCTGTTGTCGAATGGTCTGAATATAGCGACTTAGAGTGGTGCTTAGACGGTTTACCAATGGCAAGTGTGTTAGCTATTGGTATGTATGGCTGTCGAAGTAGCGCAAAGCGGCGGTATGGTTTCATAAAAGGTGTTGAAAAAATATGCATTGAATTAAATCCGAGAGCGTTGTTAATGTATGGGAAAGAAATAAAAAGTATTAATTCTTTGTGTAACAATGTGATTTGGATAGAAAACTATTGCAATTTGATAAAAAAGAGGATATAATATTTATGGGTGGAACAAAGGACTATCTTAAGAGTGGAGGATTTATCAAGCAAGGATACCTTGAAGTGGGTATTATTAACGGGATAAAGGAAATAGATAAAATTGGCGCAAAAAACAATAATACGCCAATGTTCTCTAACACTCCCTATACAATGTACGCATCAAGAAATACAAAGAGCGGAGATATACAACAGGTTGCCATATACGCAAGGGGAGACGGAAGAGGAAAATTTAAAGATATTGATATAGGACATCCTCACAAAAACAAAGATGCGAAACAAAGAGAGTTTTTAGATTATGAAATTCATGTTCACGTATATAGTGATGATGACTTAAGAGGTAGAATTGCAAGAAAACCATCCAAAAAAGAACGCAGGCTTTTGATGCTTGCGAGAAATAAGAGGTAATAAAAAATGGATGAAGCAGTTTTTTATGTAAAAGATGTTGAAGAGTTTTTAGAACTTTTGAATGAGGAATATTGTATGACAGCGAACCTCGATTTAATGTTTGATTATGTTGACGAAAAAGAGCCGGAGGCATTTTATATGTTCCAGGCACCACATTATATAGCCAAAGAAATGAGAAAAGAAGATGATGTGGATTTTCTTTATGCTTGCAAGGATAGGGATTTATTCTCAAAAACAATACAAGAATATCATAGTTGGGCGGAGCTTTACGAAAATGCTACATTTCAAGATGGAGTAAAGTTTAAGGATGCAATATTGCAGCGTAAGGTGTTATGGCGTTGATGATTAAAATGAAAAAGCGTTCAGATTGGGCGCTTTTTTTGTTTGTATAAAGTTATAAGAAGGGAGGGGTGATGTAAAAATGGCACAGAATGGCACAGATTTAAGGTTGACGAAGAAGCAAAAGGAAGTGGCTGAATTGCTTGCAAATCCTGATATAAAGATGGATAAAACAAGAATTATGCAAGCGGTAGATGTACCACGAACAACATTTTATCGCTGGTTAAGAGATGAAAAGTTTATAAAATATGTTGCCTCTTTGGTCGATGCGTATACCGATGCAGAGCTATCAGAAGTATGGAAGAGCTTGCTAAAAAGATGTGCAGATGGAGCGGTTGATGCAATAAAATTATATTTTGAGATGAAAGGAAAATATTCGCAAAATATTAATTTTAGTGGAGAAGTAATTAAAATAATCAACGACATTCCAAAAGGTGATGGTGCAAGTGAGACGTCTGACTGATGTAATTGCACCATCCTTTTATGAGTTGTATTATGATATTATAGAGGGCAGACATACTCATTATTGGTTGAAAGGTGGAAGAGGCTCAACAAAATCATCCTTTGCGGCAGTGATGATAATATTGGGAATGATAAATGATGCTTCAGCTAATACGGTAGCAATAAGAAAAGTAGGACAGTATTTGAAGGATAGTGTTTATGAGCAGCTCATATGGGCGATTGAGAAGCTTGGAGTAGATGAGCTGTGGCAAACCAAACTAAGCCCTCTTGAACTTGTTTATATTCCGACAGGTCAACGTATTTTATTTCGTGGAGCGGATAAACCAAAAAAGCTTAAATCAACTAAAGTTTCAAAAGGATATATTAAATTTATATGGTATGAGGAAGTTGACGAATTTAATGGCTGCGAAGAAATCCGAACTATAAATCAATCGCTAATGCGAGGCGGAGATAAATTTAGTGTTATTTATACATACAATCCGCCAAAGAGCCAGAGAAGTTGGGTTAATACCGAAGTATTAGAAGAAAAAGCTGACAAGATTGTTCACCATAGCACATATTTGACG
>JAZNSA010000016.1:0-4319 GCA_045590935.1 Clostridia bacterium
ATATATACTTTGTTAGCACTCTTTGGGTTTGAGTGCTAACAAAAATAGTAAATAAAATTACAGGAGGAATGTAGTTATGAATATTAAACCTTTAGGCGACAGAGTTGTTATTAAAATGCTTGAGAGCGAGGATACAACTAAGAGCGGTATTATTCTTGCAGGCGCTGCAAAAGAAAAGCCACAGATGGCAGAAGTTGTTGCAGTTGGTCCAGGAGGAATAGTTGAGGGCAAAGAGGTTAAAATGGAGGTTAGCGTTGGCGATAAGGTTATAACAAGCAAATACGCAGGAACTGAAGTTAAGTTTGACGGAGTTGAGTATACAATTTTGCGTCAGAATGATATTTTGGCGAAGGTTGATTGATTTTAAAATAGTCAAAGTAAAAAAGAGTTATATATTTTAGGAGGAAAATTATTATGGCAAAGGATATTTTGTACGGACAAGAAGCAAGAAATGCTTTGGAAAAGGGCATTAATCAGCTTGCAGATACAGTTAAGGTTACTCTTGGACCAAAAGGAAGAAACGTTGTTTTGGATAAGAAATTCGGTGCACCGCTTATCACAAACGATGGTGTAACAATTGCTAAGGAAATTGAGCTTGATAATGCATTTGAAAATATGGGTGCTCAGCTTGTTAAAGAGGTTGCAACAAAGACTAATGATGTTGCAGGTGATGGTACAACAACTGCTACTTTGCTTGCTCAGGCGCTTGTTCGCGAGGGTCTTAAGAATGTTGCAGCGGGTGCAAATCCGATGATAGTAAGAAAAGGTATTTCAAAGGCTGTTGATGCGGCTGTTGAGTATATTAAGTCGAGCGCAAAGGCTGTTGACGGAAAGAGCGATATTGCTCGTGTAGCTGCTGTTTCTGCTGCTGATGAAAAGGTTGGCGATTTGATTGCAGAGGCTATGGAAAAGGTTACTTCTGACGGAGTTATTACTGTTGAAGAATCAAAGACAGCTGAAACATATTCTGAAATAGTTGAAGGTATGCAGTTTGACCGTGGATACATTTCACCATATATGGTAACAGATACAGATAAGATGGAAGCTGTTTTAGACGACCCATATATCTTGATTACAGATAAGAAGATTACAAATATTCAGGAAATTCTTCCTTTGCTTGAGCAGATTGTTCAGCAGGGCAAAAAGCTTTTGATAATCGCTGAGGATATTGAGGGCGAGGCATTGGCAACTTTGGTTGTTAATAAGCTAAGAGGAACATTTACTTGTATCGCTGTTAAGGCACCTGGCTTTGGCGAGAGAAGAAAAGAAATGCTTCGTGATATCGCAATTCTTACAGGCGGCGAGGTTATCAGTGAGGAGCTTGGTTTAGATTTGAAGGAAGCTACTCTTGACCAGCTTGGTCGTGCAAGACAGATTAAGGTTCAAAAGGAAAATACGATTATCGTTGATGGTCTTGGTGATAAAGAGGAAATTTCAGGAAGAGTTTCGCAGATTCGTTCTCAGATTGAGGAAACAACTTCTGAGTTTGACAAAGAAAAGCTTACTGAAAGACTTGCTAAGCTTGCAGGGGGTGTTGCAGTAATCAAGGTTGGTGCGGCAACTGAAACAGAAATGAAAGAAATGAAGCTTCGTATCGAGGATGCTTTGGCTGCAACAAAGGCTGCTGTTGAGGAAGGTATTGTTGCAGGCGGTGGTTCTTCGTACATTGCTGCAATTGACAGCGTTGAAAAGCTACTTGCAACAACAACAGGCGACGAGAAAACAGGTGTTAATATCGTTTTGAAGGCGCTTGAAGAGCCTGTTAGACAGATTGCGTTTAACGCAGGTGTTGAAGGAAGCGTTATTGTTGATAAGATTAGAAATTCTGAAAAAGGTATTGGCTACAATGCTTTAACAGAGGAATATGTTGATATGGTTAAGAGCGGTATAGTTGACCCTGCAAAGGTTACAAGAAGTGCTCTTCAGAATGCGGCAAGCGTTGCTTCAATGGTTTTGACAACAGAGTCTGTTGTTGCTGATAAGCCATCAAAGGAGCCTGAGATGCCTGTAGGTGCCCCTGGAATGGGCGGCGGAATGGGAATGTATTAATTTAAAAATTAATTATATTTCAAAAATAAAATATCAAAAAAGTCGTGTGAAATTCGTTTCGCACGACTTTTTTAGTGAGTGGAAGATAAGCTTATTATAAACAAAAAGAATTTAAAAGGTGAAGATGGATATAAAACATTTTCTGTGAGAATAAAAGAAGAGACGATTATAAAATTAAACCAATTATCTGAAGACACAAATCCAATAAAATGGGAATTGGATTGTTTTTACAATGACTAAAGGTCGTAGCAATTTGCTACGACCTTTTACTGTCCTTAAGAGTACGCCCTAAAAGCAGTGAAATTTTATTTCTATTTAAATTCGGAATTGAACTCTCTTGTTATAAGATTGATGCTGACAGAGAATATTCCGTCGCGTGGTGTATAAGGACTGCTTGGGGAAAATTCCCAGGAATTATAGACCCTTTCGTAATTTATAACCGAGCCCCAATCCGAAAGCGTTATATTAACGATAGGCGGATTATTTCCGTTCATTTTTTCTAAAATAGGCGCACCGTCGACAAGCGGATATGAACTGCCATCATTGGCAAGAAGCACAAGAACATGCCGTGCCCCTGTTGCTTTGGGATTAAATTTTCCCTTTAAATAAACAACTGTTCCATACTCATTGTCAACAACAATATCTACAAGCTCGGTATTGTCTTTTATAAGGGCGGCAATTCTTTCTTCTTTTGTAGTTTTTTTTCGATATTGAGCAGAGGCGTTTTGTTCCTTCCATTCGTTGATATTATATAGCCTTATAAAAGTTGCAAAGGCTTGCTCTCGTGTATAATGCTCATGGGGTGCAAAAATCAACTCTGAAATCCCTTTCATAACATCATAAGAAACGCAGAATTCAACCCCGCTTACTGCCCACTCGGAAATTTTATCCAAATCATCAAAAGCTATCTGCCTTGTACTGTTTCTGTTTGTACTGTAAAGATTGTATGTGCGACTAAGCATTGTTGCGGCTTGCTCTCTTGTAATCGGAGAGGTAGGCGCAAAATAATTATTCCCAATTCCCTCTATAATATTAAGCCGTGATGCTAAAAGAACATATTTGTTATCACAATCGTTAAATGGAATTCGAGGAGCGGAGTATTTTTCTGCCTGGCTTTCCAATTCTTCAAACGAAAGAGATAGGTTAACCATTACAAAATTAACCGACAAATAAGCAAATTCTTCTCGGGTAATATTTTGAGTATAATTGTTTTGAAGCTCTAATGGAACAAGACCGTTTTTTATTGCTTCGTCAACCTCGGGCTTTGCCCAAGGAGAAATCGGAATTTCAAGAGATGTTTGGATTGAAGGTATAGCCATGTCAGCTTTGACGGGCGATACCGCATACGCATTGATGCTTAGTATCAGTAAAAACGCTAATAACAAACTAAATATTTTTTTCATTTTGAACGCTTCTTTCATTTTTTGAATTATTATTTATGCTTTATTTATATTTTCTTTATATCATAATTTTTTTGTTTTGTCAATATTTTACCTTTGTAAAGGTAAAATTCAGACTACTGACAAATAATTTTTTTCATTCTTTAATGGGGTTATTGGCAACATTAAAAATTGTTTTCTTCTTTTGACGAGCAAATGTATAAGTGCCATACGCACCGCCCCATGTATGGTCAATGCAACATATAAGGAAATCTGAATTTCTAACCATATATTCATTACATTCCTTTATATGAAATCTTTTCGGCTTGTTTTCAGGAATGTCCGCAACTAAAATATTATCAAATTTGCCGTCATATAGGTTCTTATATTCAATCAAGTTCATTGTTAAATAAGGTATTATAAGTTCAAGTAATATATTTGGGTATTTTTTCTTTAACTCTCTTATGGCAGATGCCGAACATCCATCAAACTTCCGTAATTACCAACCCAAAATTCATTAACACCGTATTTGACAATTAAATCTTCCGCAACTATTATTATTTTTTTGACTATTTCTTCGGAGCGTCCGTACAAATCACTATGGCCTGCAAAACAACATCTTATCCTTTCTTTCATTCCTTCGCCCCATATTCAACTATACTACAAGTATATTTTTATACTTATAGTTTAATATTGTTTGGCAAATTATAGAATAATCTCAAAGTATTTTTATATACTACAAGTTTTTAAAGGCGATTGAGGGTGATTTCCAAAAAGATTATAATGTAAACAAAAAATAAGTTCAATGTTTGTAAAATGGCAATAAATATTCATAACAGAATAATACCCCTCATATATTTCAAATATGAGAGGTGTTTAATGTGAATGATT
>JAZNSA010000017.1:0-4383 GCA_045590935.1 Clostridia bacterium
ATGTTTATGAAATGATTTTAGACGGAGATACATCTGAAATAACTAAGCCAGGTCAATTTGTTAATATAAAGCTTGATGGATTTTTTTTGAGACGTCCTATTTCTGTTTGCGATATTAACGGAGATGAGCTTACAATTATATACAAGGTTGTAGGCGGCGGAACGGAAAAAATGGCAGAAATGAAGCTTGGAGAGAAGCTTGATATTTTATCGGGGCTCGGAAACGGCTTTGATATTGAAAAAAGCGGCGATTGCGCAGTTGTTATAGGAGGCGGAGTTGGTGTACCGCCGATGTTTATGCTTGCTAAAAAGTTGATTGCAGAAAATAAAAAGGTGTACGCAATTTTAGGCTTTAATACAAAAGAAGAAATTTTTTACAAGGATGAATTTGAAAAAATCGGAGCGGAGGTTTTTGTAACAACAGTTGACGGAAGCTTTGGAAAAAAAGGCTTTGTAACCGATGCATTAAATGAAATTAATGATTATACATACTTTTATACCTGCGGTCCTGAGCCAATGCTCAAGGCGGTATATAATAGCTCAAAAACATCGGGACAGCTTAGCTTTGAGGAAAGAATGGGTTGCGGTTTTGGTGCGTGTATGGGTTGCTCGTGCAAAACGTTGTACGGTAATAAGAGAATTTGCAAGGATGGTCCCGTTTTGGAAAAGGAGGAGATTATATGGGAGATACAAAAGTAAATTTAAGCGGTTGGGTTTTAGATAATCCAATTATTCCTGCAAGCGGAACATTTGGTTTTGGGTACGAATTTGCTGAGCTTTATGATATAAATATGCTTGGAACATTTTCTTTTAAGGGAACAACAAAGGATGAGCGATTTGGAAATGCACTTCCAAGGATTGCAGAGTGCGAAAGCGGAATGATAAATTCTGTAGGTCTTCAAAATCCCGGAGTTGAAAAGGTTGTTTCAGAAGAACTTCCAAAGCTGAAAAAGGTTTTTAATAAAAAGGTTATTGCAAATATAAACGGGTTTTCGGTTGATGAATATGTTTATTGTGCAGAAAAAATGGACAACGAGGAGCAGGTTGGTATTATTGAGGTTAATATAAGCTGTCCGAATATTCACAATGGCGGAGAAAACTTTGCATCAAATGTTAAGAGTGCGGCAGAGGTAACACGTGCGGTAAGAAAGGCAGTTAAAAAGCCTATATATGTTAAGCTTTCGCCAAATGTTACGGATATTGCAGAAATTGCAAAAGCCTGTGAGGCAGAGGGTGCAGACGGAATAAGTATGGTAAATACTCTTTTGGGTATGAGAATTGATTTAAAAACAAGAAAACCTGTTATAAAAAATAAAATGGGTGGTTTTTCGGGAAAAGCTATTTTTCCTGTGGCACTCAGAATGGTTTATCAAGTATATGAGGCGGTTAAAGTGCCGATTATTGGAATTGGCGGAATTGCAAGTGCCGAGCAGGTAATTGAAATGATGCTTGCGGGAGCAACGGCAGTTCAAATCGGAGCGGCAAACTTAACAGAGCCGTATATATGCCCTAAAATTATTTCGGAGCTTGATGAGGTTATGAAAAAATATAACATAGAAAAATTATCAGATATTATTGGAGGTGCTCATAATGGGTAAGGATGTAATTATTGCGTGTGATTTTGCGGGAAGCAAAGAGGTGTTTGCTTTTTTAGACAAATTTACTGAAGAAAAACCATTTTTGAAAATTGGAATGGAACTGTTTTATAGTGCAGGTCCTGAAATTGTTCGTGAAATCAAAAGAAGGGGACACAAGATTTTTCTTGATTTAAAATTGCACGATATTCCAAATACGGTTAAAAAATCAATGGCAGTTTTACGTGATTTAAATGTTGATATGACTAATCTTCATGCAGCTGGAACAATTGCTATGATGCAGGCGGCAATAGAAGGGCTAACAAGGGAAGACGGCACACGCCCGATTCTTATAGCAGTAACTCAGCTTACTTCTACAAGCGAAGAAAGAATGAGAGATGAGCTTTTGATTAATGCGCCTATAGATAAGGTTGTTGAAAAGTATGCAGCTAATGCAAAAGCCGCAGGGCTTGACGGTGTTGTATGTTCGCCGCTTGAGGCAGGTGGAGTTAAAGCTGCTTGCGGAAGCGAGTTTATAACAGTAACCCCCGGAGTTAGATTTGCAGACGGAGAGGTTGGCGACCAGGTTCGTGTTACAACGCCTGCGAAGGCAAAAGAAATAGGCTCTGACTATATTGTTGTTGGCAGACCAATAACAGAAGCGGCAGACCCTGTTGCGGCATACAGAAGATGTGTTTCGGAATTTGTTGGCTAATATATAAAAAATGAGAGGATGGATTTAAAATGGAAAAACTTATTGCTAAAGATTTACTTTCGATTAATGCGGTGTTTTTGCGCCCAAACGACCCATTTACATGGGCAAGCGGAATTAAAAGCCCTATTTATTGCGACAATCGTTTAACATTGACTGCACCAAAGGTAAGAGGCGACGTTGAAAATGGTCTTGCAAAGATTATTAAACAAAATTATCCTGATGTTGAAGTTCTTATGGGAACATCAACCGCAGGTATTGCACACGCCGCTATAACAGCGCACCTTCTTGATTTACCTATGGGCTATGTTCGCTCGGGTGCAAAGGACCACGGACGTGGAAATCAAATAGAAGGCAAGCTTGAAGCAGGGCAGAAGCTTGTTGTTGTTGAAGATTTAATTTCAACAGGCGGCAGCGATATAGAGGTTGTAAACGTGCTTCGTGAAGCCGGCGCAGAGGTTTTGGGAATCGCAAGTATATTTACTTACGGAATGAAAAAAGGTTTAGACAGACTAGCTGAGGCAAATGTAAAAAATATAAGCCTTTCAAACTTTGACGTTGTTTGCGAGGTTGCGGCAGAAGAAGGATATATAAAGAGCGACGATATTGACAGATTAATTAAATTCAGAAACAATCCAAGTGATGAAAGTTGGATTGGGGGTAATAAATAATGAGAAGTCTGATTGATATTGTTGACCTTTCAGTTGAAGAAATTGATGAGCTTATATCGCTTGCAGGCGATATAATTGAAAATCCTGAGAAATATAGAGAGTCTTGTAAATATAAAAAGCTTGCGACGTTGTTTTTTGAGCCATCCACAAGAACAAGATTAAGCTTTGAGGCTGCAATGCTTGAGCTTGGTGGAAGCGTTCTTGGCTTCAGTGAAGCAACAAGCAGCTCAGCGGCAAAGGGCGAAAGTGTTTCGGATACAGTTAAGGTTGTTGGATATTATGCAGATATAATCGCAATGCGCCACCCTAAAGAGGGTGCACCAATGGTTGCATCTCTAAAGGCAGATGTTCCAATTATTAATGCGGGCGACGGCGGTCATAATCATCCTACGCAAACTCTTACAGACCTTTTAACAATAAAAAGAGAGCAAGGAAGGCTTAATAATTTAAAAATCGGACTATGCGGCGACTTGAAATTCGGAAGAACAGTTCACTCGTTGATTAGCGCAATGTCAAGATACGAAAACATAGAATTTGTTTTGATTTCACCGCCTGAGCTTCGTTTGCCCGACTATATAAAAAATGACGTTTTAATAAAAAAGAATATTCCGTTTGTTGAAACTGATAATTTAGAAAACGTTATAGCAGAGCCCGACATATTATATATGACAAGAGTTCAAAAGGAACGTTTCTTTAACGAGGCGGACTATATTCGCTTAAAGGATAGCTATATTTTAACAAACGAAAAGCTTGAAAAGGCGAAAGAAACAATGTGTGTTTTGCATCCTCTTCCGAGAGTTAATGAAATATCAGTTGATGTTGACTCAAATAAGCGTGCAAAATATTTCAAGCAATCCATGTATGGAAAATATATCCGTATGGCGCTTATTTTAAAGCTTTTGGAGGTGTGTTAAATGAATATAGATTCAATAAATAATGGTATAGTTATTGACCATATCAAGGCAGGAAGAAGTATGGATATTTATAACTTCTTGAATTTGGAAAACCTTGATTGCTCAGTTGCAATAATAAAAAATGTTGTAAGCAAGAAAATGGGCAGAAAAGACATAATAAAAATTGATGCAAGCATTGATTTGGATTTAAATGTTTTAGGCTATATTGATTCTAATATAACAGTTAATATAATAAAGAATGGTGTGCTTTCGGAAAAAAAGCATCTTGAGCTTCCAAATAAAATTGTTGGCGTTATAAAGTGCAAAAATCCAAGATGTATAACATCTACTGAACAGGAAATTCCTCATATCTTTAAGCTTACAGACGAGGAAAATGTTGTATACAGGTGTTTATACTGTGAGTCAAAATCAAAAACTAATTTTAAATAATTATCAAATACGAAGAAAACCAATTAAGCATTTTTTACAATTGGTTTTCTTTTTTTTATATACATTTGTCAGTTTTAAACTAAT
>JAZNSA010000018.1:0-65562 GCA_045590935.1 Clostridia bacterium
CTTTTTATCGTGCGACCACAATTTCAACTTTTATTATACCCGACCTGCACGATATGCCGCCTAAATACATACGAGTACTATTCTATCACACATTTTATTTATCTTCAAGCTTTTTTAAAATTTCTTCATCAATTTGCTGATTATCTTCCTTATGATTGTCTTTTAAAATTTTAACATCCTTAACATCAAATTCGGATATGACATTTTCCTTTTCGCCTTCAATGCTTACCTTCACTCTGCCTCTTAAAAGACTGACATTCGTTACAACGCCCTTACCACTCGGGGTTTTAACAATCGCCCCTTGGTGCGGCGTTACTTTAAGCAAATCTTCATACGCTTCTTGCTCATATTTCAAGCAACACATAAGCCTTCCGCATATACCCGAAATTTTAGTTGGATTAAGAGATAACCCTTGCTCCTTCGCCATTTTTATACTAACGGGAACAAAATCGCCCAAAAACTGCGCACAACATAAGTTGCGTCCGCATATACCAAAGCTTCCGAGCATCTTTGCCTCATCCCTGACACCAATCTGCCTAAGCTCAATTCTTGTTTTAAATACCGACGCCAAATCCTTAACAAGCTCACGGAAATCAACTCGCCCATCTGCCGTAAAATAAAACAAAACCTTGCTTAAATCGAACGTATACTCAACCTCAACAAGCTTCATATCAAGCTTGTGTTGCTTGATTTTTTCAACGCAAATATCAAAAGTTTCTTTTTCCTTTTTCTTATTTTCCTTTTCTCTTTCAAAATCCTGCTCCGTTGCAATTCTTAAAACCTTTTTAAGCGGCTGAACAACGCTATTCTCGCCAACCTCTCTGTTAGCAATTGCAACCTCGCCCATTTCAATCCCTCGTGCAGTTTCAACAACAACACGCATCCCCGCTTGCATTTTCAATCCCGCAGGGTCAAAATAATATATTTTTCCAACGCTCTTAAAGCGTACACCTACTATTTGTATCATCAATTTTCTCCTAATTTTCTTAATCGCAATCCCAAATGCCAATAGATACGCTAAGCACTAAGGATTTAAAATTAACGTGTCTTGAAAGCATTTCCTGCGCCAAAATAATTTTTTCAACGCAATTTCTTGCCTTTGCATACGTTATACTGTTTGAAATAAGCTTCATATCGGAAATTTTATCTGCATTAACCGTTTCTGAAATTCCGCTTTTTATCTTTAATATATCCATAGCAAACGAAAGCATCAAGTCAAAAACAACTCCAAATTCCTCTCCCGTTGCTTTCTTTGAACCGCTTCCAAGCTCGTCTCGCAATTCTTCAAACGCCGCTCCCGAATTATACACGCACTTCTCATCGCTCTCACACAAAAGCGTTTTCAAAATTTCAAAAACCTTTTTCCTAAGCTCCAAAATCCTTGAGCTTGAAAAAAGCTCGTCGATACGCTTAAAAATGCCTCCGCTATAGCTTGCTGCAAATTTCGCAAGCTCCGCCATATTCGGATACTTTGTTTTAGCATAATGGATTGCTTCGCTCTCCGTCGCAGGATGGAATTTAATTATTCTGCATCTCGATTGAACCGTTGGCAAAATCTTCCCGAGCGATGATACGCATATTATAAAAACGGCATACTCCGGCGGCTCCTCTAAAACCTTTAGCATAGCATTTTGCGCCTCATTTGTAAGCGCATCGCCATCCTCAATAATATAAATCTTATATTTCGATTTAAAAGGCTTTGTATAAACATCCGAAATAACATTTCTTATTTCGCCTACGCCTATGCTTTTCTTATCAATCTGCGATAAGCTGTATTTTTTCAAATCCGGGTTATTAAAATTGGAAAGTTGCCTGCAACTATCGCACTCACCGCACGGGCTCTTAAATTCGCTCTCACAAAGGAGAGAAGCGGCAAAATATTCCGCTGTTTCAACCTTTCCAAGCCCCGCATCTCCCTCAAAAATATACGAATGAGTTGCAAAGCCATTCTGAGCGCTCTCTGCTAATATGCGAGCAACCCTTTCGCCCTGCACAGGCAGATTTATCGCCATTATACTTTTTCAAACCTTTCAACGTCAACAACAAATATCGTTGCACCGCCAACCTCAACCTCAACAGGATAAGGAGTACAACCAGTGCCAAGACCCGACATCGGAACAGGAGTACTAACTATTTGCTTTCTTGTTTCACTCTTTTTCTTTATAATCTCAATAACAGTAGACACGTTTTGTTCGCTTGTTCCTACAAGCAAGGTCATATTACCCGATTTCAAAAATCCGCCCGTCGTAGCAAGCTTTGTAACAGAAAAACCTTGTTTATTAAGCTCTCCCATCACCTTATTTCCATCCTCATCGTGAACAATTGCAAGTATAAGTTTCATAAAAAATTCCTCCTTTTCATTAGGCTTACGTCTCTATATTCTACAGTTAAAATTTTTTCAAAGCCATACGACAAATAAATAAAATTTCACTCTGCATACCTCATCCATATATATTATAACATAAAACTGCTAAAAATGCAAGCTTTTTTGTTCAAAATCACTCACAAAAATACTCTCTTTAATTTCTTGTTTATTTTCCTATCTCCAAGCTTGCAACGGCATTGAGAGTCATATCCGAAATATTTTCCTTTATAAACTCATAATATCCGCTGCATCCAATCATTGCAGCATTATCCGTACAAAGAACAGCAGGCGGAACATAAAAACGTATATTCTTCTTTTCGCACCCGCTCCTAAAAGCCTCTCTGAGTGCGCTATTTGCCGCAACTCCACCCGCAAGCGCAACCTTATTTACACCAACCATCTCCGCCGCCCTGAGCGTATGCCCGCACAAAACCTCAACGACAGCCTCCTGAAAGCTTGCCGCAACATCTGCTTTATTATACTCCTCGCCATTCTGCTCCATTTTATGAATATAATTAATAACTGCCGTTTTAACTCCGCTGAAGCTAAAATCAAGCTCTTGTTGCATCTTAACTCTCGGAAAATGGATTGCCTCTTTATTGCCCTCCTTTGAAAGCTTGTCTATAAGAGGTCCGCCCGGGTATCCAAGCCCTAAAACTCGCGCGATTTTGTCATACGCCTCGCCTGCCGCATCATCGCACGTTCTTCCTAAAACTTCAAATTCCGTATAGTCTTTAACATAAACAATATGACTATGACCGCCCGATGCAACAAGGCACACAAACGGAGGCTCAAGCTCCTTATCGGCAATAAAATTTGCCATTATATGCCCTCTTATATGATGCACCCCTACAAGCGGCTTCTTTTTGGCAAAAGCAAGCGCCTTTGCGCACGATACGCCAACCAAAAGTGCCCCAACAAGCCCGGGACCGTACGTTACCGCTATCGCATCAATATCGTCAAAGGTTACCCCTGCTTCGGTGAGCGCTTCGTCAACAACCCTGTCAACCGCTTCAATATGACATCTCGATGCAATTTCAGGAACAACTCCCCCGTACCTCTTATGTATATCAATTTGAGAATTTATTACATTAGAAAGAACCTCTCGTCCGTTTTTAACAACGGCTGCCGCCGTTTCATCGCAAGAGCTTTCTATTGCAAGAATTTTTATATCCTTCAATTTGTTCACCCTAATTTCTTCATCATCAACAGCGCATCCTCGCCATCATGATAATATCTTTTTCTAATTCCAACTTCTTCAAATCCAAACCTTCTATAAAGCTTTTTCGCAGGCTCGTTTCCGACCCTTACCTCCAAAGTCATCTCACAAGCAGCTTTAGCTTGCGCCTCCTCTATCATCCTTCCAAGCAGGCTACTGCCTACGCCGCACTCTCTGAATTCGGGATGCACAGCTATATTTGTTATCTGCGCTTCGCCGCATACAAGCCAAAATCCCCCATAGGCTATCGCCTTTTTTTCTTTACTTCGGCAAACCAGATATACCGCTTTATCATTTTCAAGCTCATTTTTAAACGATGCCTCCGACCAAGGCTTCGGGAAGCTTTTTTGTTCAACCTCTAAAACGTCTGCAATATCTTCCTCTGTCATACAAACTATATCAAACATCAAACTCGCTCCTGATTATATCATTAGCCTTGATAAGAGCCTCATATATACGCTTCGCACAAATCCTATATATCCTCAAATCGCCTCCGTACGGGTCTTCAACATCGCCCTCCTCGCCTATATATTCCAAAAGCGTAAAAGTTTTTTCCTCTGCCGCTCCGCCAAACAAATACAAAAGCATATCCTTGTGCGCATTTGTCATAGTCAAAATAACATCCGCCTCCGCAATTGTTCGTGCATCAACATTTTTTGCGCGGTGGTCGGTTATGTCAACATCATACTCCAAAAGCACCTTTATTGCATTGTCGTTTGCCAAGCAACCGTCCTTTGCATTCATTCCGCCTGAATATATATTCAGCTCTCCTTCTTCAACATCCTCGGTAATTTTTTTAAACAACCCCTCCGCCATCGGCGAACGGCAAGTGTTTCCCGTACAAACAAATAAAATGTTCATTAATCTGTTACCTCATTTACTTTAATAATTTTATTTCCCGCTGATTTATACAATCTGTTTCTAACAGAATTTGAAAGCTCATCGCTAAAATTTATAAGTGCAAAAACGCAACTAACGCCTCTTTTATCAAACTCTCTTAAAGCCTTAAATAACCCTGCGGCATACTTTTTTGAATTATTTCCGCAATTTATATATTCATCATACTCAAAATCGGGCTTTGCCCCTTCAAAAATTCCGCAATCTAGAATTCCCAATCTTCCGTTTTTATATTTTTCAATTATTTTTCCGAGCCTGTCAAAAGAAATATTCTTTCCGCATTCCACAACATAAACCTCTGCATCCGGTGAATAGTGAGTATATTTCATTCCGGGGCACTTCGGAACATCCGAATCATTAATTTTAACCTCAGGAAAAACAACCTCTCCTATTACCCCTTCAAGCATCTTTTTCGTTACTCCGCCCGGCCTTAATACAACAGGGATTTGAGCCGTACAATCTATAACGGTAGACTCAATTCCTACCGCACACTCTCCCCCGTCTGCAACCGCCTCAATTTTCCCGTCCATATCGCCTACAACGTGCGCCGCCAGGGTTGGCGACGGTTTTCCCGACGTATTTGCCGAGGGCGCCGCAACAGGAACGCCCGCCTCTTTTATTATAGCAAGGGCTATTTCATTATCAGGCATACGAATTGCAACCGTATCAAGCCCCGCACTTACCTCACTTGGAATAAGCTTCGATTTTTTCATAATAATGCTTATAGGCCCCGGCCAAAAATTATCCATAATCAATTTTGCCTTTGGCGGAATTTCCAAAACAAGCGCCTCAACGCTTTTCATATCCGCAACGTGAACAATAAGCGGATTGTCGGACGGCCTTCCCTTTGCGGCAAAAATTTTTTTAACGCATTTTCCGTCAAGTGCATTAGCGCCAAGCCCATATACCGTTTCCGTTGGAAATGCAACAAGTCCGCCGCATCTTAAAATTTCGCCCGCAACCTTAGCATTTTCTTCAAACAATTGCTTATTTTCAAAACTTAATAATCTCGTCAATTCACACATCTTCCTCAAAGTTATAATATGTTGTTATATATTCTATCATAAGTTTGCATCTTTGACAATAGAAATTTTTAAAGATTTTTATTTTTTTTATTGTAGGTTTTTTTACTTTTTTGTATTGGCTTGCAATAATAAAAAGCGTATAATGACTTTGAATTATTAATGAAACTCATAAAAAGGACGGCGTGCACATCTTTTCATTAAGAGAATAAAAAAAACAAAAGGGTTAAAAGCGTTACCGCCGAAATTTTTGATAAATATGAAGGCACAGTTTATATCGACGAAATAAAAATAAACGATTAATTTTAAAAAAACTATAAAAGAAAATAGCGACAAGGATTTTTCAAAAAAGAAGCCTTATCGCTATTTTTATTGTTATTTTATAAAAATTTAAAACTTGATATATTCGCCTTTTTTACTGCTCATATATGCCGCCTCAATAATCTTTTGCGACATTATCCCATCCTCTGCGCTAACAGGCACGTCTATCTCGCCCTTAACAGCTCTTCCAAAGGCATCAATCTCTTTTGTATACATATTGCCAAGCTCAAGGTTTATCTCCAAACGCTTAATTTCATCTCGGCTCTGTCCCGCATCGTTTCCCGAAGAATCGTCGCAAACCAAAACCTCAATTTCGCCGCCTTCAACCTGAGAAATTGTACCCTGCGCAAAAATGCTTCCTTTTGTTCCGTAAAACTCAATTTTGCACTTTGTCGCCGCATCGGGAATGTTGAAATTCGCATCAACATACATATTTGCTCCGTTTTCAAGCCTTCCTATCAAACAACCGCCGTCCTCGACATCATATTTAAAAATTTGATTGCCGACAAACCCCGCAACCTCTGTAACCTCAAGCCCCGTTATATAGCGGATAAGGTCAACGCAATGAACACCCATATCCATCATAGCACCGCCGCCTGAAAGCTTCATCTGCTGACGCCAGCAATTCTCCATTTCAGGATACCAACAAGTGAACTGCCCTCTTGCACTTACGATTTCGCCAATCTGCCCCGACTTTACAATTTCCCTCATCTTTTGGTGATATGTATGAAATCTCATCATAAACCCAACACCAAACTTAACCTGCTCATTTTTGCAAAACTCAGCAATTTCTTCCGCTTCTGCGCTTGTTAGTCCAACAGGTTTTTCAATAAGAATATGTTTTTTTGCCTTTGCCGCACGAAAAGCCTGCTCCTTGTGGCAAAAAACAGGAGATGCAATGTAAACCGCCTGAATTTCATCAATAGCCAAAAGGTCATCAATATTATCAAATGCATATTTTGCGCCGTATTTGTCCTTGCATCTTTCAGCCGCCTCAGGATTTGCATCCATAACCGCAACAAGCTCCGCATTTTCGCAAAGCATCATACCCGGAAGAGTTCTTCTGTCAGCAATTCCTCCGCAACCTATTACACCCCATTTTATTTTCATAATAACACCCTCCTTTTATCTGCCTTCCTGCATCAAAAATCTGTTGATTTCCATCAAATCGTGGGCGTTATAGTTTTCTCCCACTGCCGCCCTTGGCACCTTTGTAGCGCCTGTGTTGTACCTAAAATCTGTTGCTTTTTCCATAATAAATTCCTCCTTAATATTCTGGTGTATATTTTTGAATAAATTCTTCTCAATAAATTTTTCTGATTTCGATGTTCTTAATCATAAGCTTCGTACAATATGCGGAAAAACCGATATGTCCGCCCTCAATCGGATTTGGATCAATAAGCTCATCATTACATCATCTTTATAAAACTCTTTACTAAAAAGAATTCCACCCTTACTTTCAGACTCTTCTCCAATAAGCCTCCCATCCTCAAAGTACCAATTTCCACTTTTTACGTCCCAATACTTCTGCCAATCCTCCGACGGAGAATATTTTAACAAAATCGGCGATTTGTCAACAATAACCTTTTACCTAAAAGACGTATTTCCTGCATCCCTTCACTCTCCTTTTCATTTTTTGAAAAAGCTTTTCCAAAGCGGACTTGCCGCAAAGCTGAATATCATTGCACTAACTACTAAAATAATCCACAAAACTATAACCGTAGTCCAACCATAGTTTTCCGCCAAAACTCCAAAGCCTATATTTGCCGCAACTCCGCCAAACGATGCAACGGCGTTCAAAACTGCCGCAACGCTACCCGCTTTGTTGTACTTTGCAAAGCTTGAAGGAATTATAACATTTATAAATTGATGCCCCGCATACATCATAGTTGTTACAATTGTCAAAAGCAAAATGATTATTGCTATATGTATCTTTCCGATAAGAAGCAAAAGAATCGTAAACGGCATTGCAAGCAAAAAACACATTCCGTATGTCAAAACGGGGCTTTTAATTCTTTTTGGATACAACCAGCTTGCAATAAATATACCCGCTAAATTAATAATCAACAAAACAGTCGTCAGCACGCTCACAAAGCTTGCCGAAACTCCATAAACATCTATAATCATTGTTGGAAGCCACGATTTTAATCCCATATCCAACGCCGTTCTGTTTAGCGACGGAACAAGCAAAACCAAAACTCCGCTCAATGCCAAAATCTTTCCGAAGCCCATCATTTTTTCTTTTTTGCCACCGTTTTCTCTCTTTTCGTTTAAAAACTTTTTTGTCGCTTCAATATTCATGTTCACAATTTCATTTAGCGGCTTTCTGTTTTTGTTTACAACAAACGCCCACATCGCAAGGCACATTGCAATTGCCGCCGAGGACACCCAAAACAACATCTGCCAACCTGAAATTTTCAAAACAATTGCCGCAATCAAATAATTTGTAATCATTCCAACGCAATAGGAAAAAGAAATATAAATCATTGCTTTTCGCCTATGCTCAGGCAATAAATACTCTGAAATAATTCTCAGAACCGCAGGCCATATTGCAAACTGAATAAGCCCACACAAGCTCCAAAGGATAAGCATTGTCCAAAAGCTTTTAGCCATAGCCATTCCCGCCAAAATTACAATCGTTCCGATTAATGTCATATAAATAAGCTTAACAGGGGAAACCTTGTCAACTATTCCAACCCCCAACAGCTGCATTCCGCCGTAAAAGAGATAAAATCCCCCGTTTATAAACCCCGCAGCAGATTTGGAAAACATTCCCTCTCCTACAATAACGGCAATAGATGCCGAATAAGCGCTTTTCGTCATTGAAATTACTGCATATATTATAAAGCTCGCTATAAACATAAAAAAGCTTGCTTTTTCTTCCTCTGTATACTTTGAAAACAATTTCATTATGTATACCTCTAATCCTTTTATTTCTCAGTATGATATAAAAATGGGTCCGCCCAAATCCAAGGAATTGTTTCCTTCGCCTTAACCTCATCCATCAAAAACTTAATATCATTCATCAAAAGGTCGCCTTTTCTGAATATAACATAATCCTCTTTGTTAGATTCAAATGCCGTTTCCTCGTCCATTCCAAGTTGCATATATATTTTTATATACCCTTCCTATTTACCACAAAAAAGCTCTGTCGACAAATACCTGTCGCCGGAATCAGGAAGCAAAACAACAATGTTTTTTCCTTTGTTTTCCACTTTTGATGCAAGCTTAACAGCCGCCGCCAAAGCCGCTCCCGAAGAAATTCCAACTAAAAATCCCTCGCATCTTGCAACCTCACGACCATATTCAAACGCTTCCTCATCAGCTATTGCGATGATTTCGTCTATAATTTCAACGTCGAGCGTTTTTGGAACAAAGCCCGCTCCAATTCCCTGAAGCTTGTGCGCTCCCGCACTTCCTCCCGACAAAACAGCCGAGCCCTTTGGCTCAACTCCAACAATTTTAACCTCGCTATTTTTGCTTTTTAAAAACTTGCCCGTTCCCGAAATTGTTCCGCCTGTTCCGATTCCTGCAACAAATATATCAACATTTCCCTCCATATCTTCCCATATTTCAGGACCTGTCGTTTCAAAATGAGTTTTCGGATTAACGGGATTTGTAAACTGACCTGCTATAAATCCGCCGTCCAATTTTTCAGCTAATTCCTCTGCCTTTTCAATTGCCCCGTTCATTCCCTTTGCGCCGTCCGTCAAAACAACCTCTGCGCCATACGCACTAACGAGATTTCTACGCTCCACGCTCATCGTTTCAGGCATAGTCAAAATCAATTTGTACCCTTTTGAGGCACATATAGCCGCAAGTCCGATGCCTGTATTCCCGCTCGTCGGCTCAATTATAACCGCATTCTCCTTTAGACGCCCCTTTTTTTCTGCATCCTCAATTATCGCCTTCGCAATCCTGTCTTTAACAGAGCCTGCGGGATTAAGATATTCAAGCTTTGCAAAAAGGTTTGCCGCAAGGTTATATTTTTTTTCAATTCCCGAAACTTTGACAAGCGGTGTTTTTCCGATAACTTCGTCAAAAGATTTATAAATCATATATCTAATCTCCCTTTACTCTGCTCTTATAAAAGCCATTAAATCTTTTCGCCAAGGATTATAACCTGACCTTTCTCAACAGACTCAAAAGCAGCCTCCATAGTTTTTAAAACCCTCATCATTTCATCGTGCTTAACAATCTGCTCTTCTTTTCCGTCAATCGCTTTGCAAACATTTCTGTAAAAATCGTGAACATCAGATTTTGGAATTTCAAGCTCATAAGTATCCGTTGTTATTTCATCTCTCGGAGCCATAGTCTTTGTTAAGCCCGCCGCCATTTGAACAGGAATAACATCACTCTCGTGCCAAGCCTTGCACTTAACAACCTTGCACTTTTCTCTCCAATCTCTTATAATCGCACTGCCGTCCTTCGCCTGCATATAAAATCTCGGAAGCGCAATAAAGTTATACGTTCCAACCTCAATATACGTCTGCACACCATCTTCAAACATAAGAATCAGCTTAAATTCATCGTCTACCTCAAAATTAGTAATGTGCGAAAATTGGCAATATACCTTTTCAATCTTCTGCTTAAAAATTTGAAGCATCTGGTCTATAAGATGAACACCCCAATCAAAAAGCATACCGCCGCCATACTCCTTTTTCCTTCTCCAATCGCTCGGAATACCTCTTGACCCGTGAATTCTTGATTCAATATTTAAAATCTTACCAATCTCACCGCTACTCGCAATCTGCTTCATTGCAAGAAAGTCAACATCCCATCTGCGGTTTTGATGCGTTGTAAAAAGCTTTCCCGCCTCATTTGCCGCATCAATCATATCCTGCAAATCCTTACTGTTTATTGCAACAGGCTTTTCACAAATAACATTTTTTCCCGCTTTAAGCGCCTTAATAACTATTTCCTTATGCACGTCATTGGGCGTTGCAACCGTTACCAAGTCAATCCTTTCGTCCGCCAAAACAGCTTCAAGACTATCATAAGCAAAAATTCCGTTTTGCTTTGCCAGCTCTCTTCTTTCTTCCTTTGTATCATAGATACCCGCAAGATTAACAACGTCGCTTACCAATGCATTTTTGCAATGCCAGCCACCCATTCCGCCATATCCTATTACACACAAATTCTTTTTCATACTAAAACTCCTATAACAAATTCTTTTTCATACTAAACCCCCCATAAAAGTATTATTTAATGCATCAAAGGCACACTAAACATCTCATAACATTATACCATCATTGAGGATTAAAAGCAAGACAATATCATATTTTTATTCAGTCAAAAGCAATTTTTCTTAAAGATTTTTAAAAAACCCTTTGTTTTTTCAGATTTCTAAACTTTATCCACATTTGATTTTCGGCATAAAATACACATATATTTAAAGTATACCACAACTTTTTTTGAAATTCAATTCGTTTAGGTTATTTTTTCTAAAACTATATACAGATTTTTGCTTTAACAATGAATTACTGCGGATTTTAATATATGCTCTTGATTTTATGTTCGAGTATGTGGTATTATTATTATATGAAATATTTATTTTTATGAGAGGTAATTTTTATATGCGTATTGATAAATATCTTTCTTCTTCGGGAAAAGGCTCAAGAAAAGAGATAAAGCAGTTTCTAAAAGACGGAAAGGTCGCAGTTAATGATAAAATTATTAAAAATGCGGATTTCCAAGTAGATGAAAATAACGATAAAGTCCTTTTTTTCGGCGAAGAAATTATATATAAAAAGTTTATATATCTTATGCTAAACAAGCCGGCGGGCTATATAAGTGCAACGGAGGACAAAATGCTTCCCGTTGTTTCATCGCTTGTCCCGAGCGAGCTTGCTCATTTTGAGGTCTTTTGTGCGGGAAGACTTGATATTGATACAACAGGGCTTTTGCTTTTAACAAACGATGGGGCTTTTGCACATCACTTAATGTCGCCAAAGCATCACATCGAAAAAAAATATTATGCTCTCATAGATACGCCTGTAACGGAAATTGACATAGAAAAAATGAAAAACGGAATAACATTGGATGATGGTTATAAATGTATGGAAGCAAAGCTTGAAATTATATCAACCAAAAATAACCAAAGCGAAATATACCTGACTATATGCGAGGGTAAATTTCATCAGGTCAAGCGTATGTTTGAGGCTGTTGGCAAAAAGGTTTTAAGCCTGAAAAGAGTATCAATAGGCGGTGTTTTGCTCGACGCCTCGTTAGAGGAGGGCGAAATGCGCGAGCTTACCGAAGAGGAGCTTTCGCTTCTTATGTAAACGATGATTAAATCGCAATTAAAAAAGCCTCCTCATCCGTCAAACCTTATGGTTTTTCACCTTCCCCTCAAGGGAAAGGCTTGAGGCATAATAATTTTATGTTATTTCATCATAAAACCATAATTATTTTCATACGTGCCTAACATTTGAATTTGCTTTTTGTTCATCGGTAAACCTTTATTGAACCACACGACTATTGCGTGATTTTCGTTATACAAAAAAGGGCGTAGCAAATGATTTTTCATTTTGCTGCACCCTTTTATTTCACTATCAAATTGTCATTTTCCTCAAAAAACAATTGGCTGTAGCTGAGTATAATCAAGTGCACTTTTTGTTGCTTCCAAAACCAAATCAAAGTTGCAAACAAGCGATTTCGGTTTTTTTTGAGGGTCATCCTCCCCAAACGGCACAAAGAACACATTTTTTGAATTAATAAGCGTCATAATATTTCTGCCACTTGCGCCAAGCCCGTCATTTGTTGCAAGTGCAATAAGAAGAGGTCTGTTATTTCTCAAATGCGCCTTTGCCGCCATTGTTACCGCCGTATCTGTTATTCCGTTCGCCAATTTTGCCATTGTGTTTCCTGTGCAAGGACAAATTATCAAAATATCAAGCAGTTTTTTTGGTCCTATCGGCTCAGCATCGCTTATTGTGTGTATAACTTTTTTCCCGCAGATTTGCTCCGCTTTTTCAACAAACTCCTCTGCTTTTCCAAATCTTGTATCCGTTGCCCACGCCGTCTCGCTCATTATTGGTACTATATCGCACCCTACCCCCTTTAATGCCTCAAGTTGCCTGAATGCCCCATTAAAGCTACAAAACGAGCCAGTTATTGCAAATCCGACTGTCTTATTAAAAAGCTCCAACTATATCCCCCCTAACATTTGCAATTTATCAGCTATTGACTCATATATAATCTCTCCCGATGCCTTTGGCGCAAATCTCCCTGGAAGCGACATAGCTATTATTGGCTTTATATTAAGCTTTTCTGCCACCTCTAAATCAATTCCTCCCGGCTTTGATGCAAGCTCAATAACAACGCAATCTTCTCTTATTTCCATAAGCTCCTCATATCCTATAACAACGCTCGGCACAGTATTAAAAATAAAATCCGCCTCTCCCAAAGCCTTTTTCATTTCAATTATATCGTACGCCTCGCATCCAAAAAGACTTGCTTCCAAGCGTGCCGCTTCGCTCCTTGCCGCAATCGTAACCCTTGCCCCAAGGCCTTGCAGACCCCTTGCCAAAAATTTTGCTATTCTTCCAAATCCAACTATAACGCACCTGCTTTGCAAAAGCGAAGCAGCTGAATTTTGAATTGCAAGCATAATTGCACACTCCGCCGTTATTGCAGCATTTTTCATAACAAGCCTTTCGCTTTCAAAATAATCAAAAAATTTTATATTTCTCTTGCCTAAGTCTTCCTTTAGCTTCTTTGAAATATTTCCGCCTAAAACAATATGACTCTCATTTAATCTGTCTAAAACACTTTCCGCAGTAATTTTGTTTTCAATATTTTCCAAGCAAGGTGCATTAATAAATTTCTCATCCTTCAAAACGGGCAACGGCAAAACAATAAATTTACTTTCATCAATTGCATATTCAAGCTTGTCGCAAGCTTCAATTTTTGGATTTAAAAATTTTTTATCAATTCCGTAAACCCTCAGTGTAAGCCCATCATTTACTGCTTTTTCGGCAAGATATACCATTCTCATATCTCCGCCAATTATTAAAATACTTTTATTTTCCACTTTAACGCCACCCCATATTCTCTGTTTATAAACAACAAAATCTCATTTTCATTGCATTATCATAATATGAAAATTGTTTTCTTTTGTGCATACGACATAAAAAAGATACAAAAAACATACAACCAATTTAAAATAAAGTCTTGCAAATTTTTGAATTTTGTATTATTATATATAGTGTGATTTTATGTACAAGTCTTTTTTGAAAGAAGGGATTAAATGCAAAATAATACTCTGCTTCAAACTCTTGCGCAGAAAATGAATTCATTTAGTAAAGGTCAAAAGAAAATTGCCGAATTTATTTTAAATCAATATGATAAAGCGGCATATATTACTGCGGCAAAGCTTGGTACAAGCGTTGGGGTCAGTGAGTCAACGGTTGTGCGGTTTGCTGTTGGGCTTGGATTTGATGGCTACCCCGCCTTGCAAAGAGAGCTTAAGACTTTGGTTAAAACTAAGCTGACAGCCGCTCAACGACTTGAGGTTACCTCTGACAGAATTGGCAAAAACGATATTTTAACAGCCGTTCTTGAATCGGATACGGAAAATATAAAATCAACTCTTGAAGAAATTGACAAGGCGCAGTTTGAAAAAATAACAAAATCAATTATTTGTGCTAAAAATATATACGTTGTCGGAGTAAGAAGCTCCGCCGCACTCGCCTCGTTTCTTTCCTTTTATCTCAATCTCATCCGTGGCAATGTGCGTTTAGTTCAATCGGCAACGGCAAGTGAGCTTTTTGAGCAAATATTCAGGATTGAGGAGGGCGATGTTTTAATTGGAATAAGCTTTCCGAGATATTCTAAGCGTACGCTTAAAGCAATCAAATATGCAAAAAGTCAGGGTGCAACCGTTATAGGAATAACAGATAGCAGCTCTGCCCCTGTTTCGATTGAATCGGATTATTGCTTAGTTGCAAAAAGCGAAATGGTATCTGTTGTTGATAGCCTTGTAGCCCCGCTAAGCGTTATAAATGCACTTCTTGTTTCTATATGTATAAGCAAGGAAAACGAGGTTTTGTCAGCTTTTAACAAGCTTGAAAATATCTGGGATGAATATCAGGTATACGAAAAAGAGCACACGAAAGGAACATCTGAATAGTGGAAAAAATTGCAGTAATAGGCGGCGGTGCCGCAGGTCTTATGGCGGTGGGCAGGCTCGCAGAGCGAGGTAAAAATGTTGTTTTAATTGAAAAAAATCCTATGCTCGGAAAGAAAATAAGAATAACGGGCAAGGGTAGGTGCAACGTAACAAACGCTTGCGATATTGAAGATATTTTAAAAAATGTTCCCGTAAATGCAAATTTTTTATACAGTGCTTTATATACCTTCTCAAACGATAACCTTATTGAGCTTTTAAACAACCTCGGTGTTGAAACAAAGGTAGAGCGTGGCGGAAGAGTTTTTCCCGCAAGCGACAATGCAAAGGATATTGTTGAGGCATTAAAAAAATATGCATTAAAGTCAAACGTGCATCTTCTGAAAAAGGAAGTTTCAAGGCTTATTGTTGAGGACAGCATCGTTCGCGGGCTAGTGTATAGCAGTGGCGAAAAGCTTTATTGCGACAAGGTAATAGTCGCAACGGGTGGAAAATCGTATCCGCTGACAGGCTCAACGGGCGACGGCTATAAATTTGCAAAGCAAGCGGGGCACAATATCATCCCCACGAAGCCATCTCTTGTACCGCTTGAAATATATGAGCATTTATGCAAAGACTTGATGGGGCTTTCGCTTAAAAATATCAAACTTACGCTTTTGAATAGCAAAAACAAAGTTATTTATGAGGATTTCGGCGAAATGATTTTTACCCATTTCGGAGTAAGCGGTCCTGTTATTTTGTCAGCAAGCTCACATATAAGAAATATTGAAAACGACAAATACTGTATTTGTATCGACTTAAAGCCTGCGCTTGATGAAGCTCAGCTTGATATGAGAATACTAAGGGATTTTGAAAAATACTCAAGAAAGCAGTTTTTAAATGCACTTGACGACCTTTTACCAAAAAAACTCATTCCCGTAATAATAAATTTATCAAAAATTGAGCCTCACAAATCGGTAAATCAAATTTCAAAAGACGAAAGAAAGCGCCTTGTTTCACTTTTAAAGGAACTTCGTTTAAGCGTTAAAGGCTTCAGACCGATAGAGGAAGCAATTGTTACGTCAGGCGGCGTAGATGTTTTGCAAATTGACCCGTCTACAATGCAATCAAAGCTCGTTTCAGGGCTTTACTTTGCGGGAGAGGTTATAGATGTAGATGCCTATACGGGCGGATTTAATCTTCAAATAGCTTTTTCTACAGGTTATCTTGCAGGAGATAATGCATAATAAAAATTAAAGGATGTGATTTTATGAACTTCGGAAGCAAGGATATTGCAACCGCAGCCATATCAATCTCTATGACATCTGACAGAGAGTCAGAAAAAAAATTAAAGCAGCAGTACCTTTCACTTGGCATAAAAGCTGCGGCGGCAGATTACGGCGGCGATTTTACTAATTCAATAACAAAAATAATTGAGCGTGCAGTTGTGTGCGCAAGGCGTGAGGGCGTTATTGACGATTCCCATCTGGAGCAGGGTGCTGTTGCAGGTGCGGCGCACGAAGCTTTATCTCAAATCGCATCTAAGGCTATTGGTTTGTCAGTAGGCGGAAAAATCGGAATTGCCCGTTTCGACGACCATATAAGCGTTTCAATCTTTTTTACTGTTGGGCTTTTAAACCTTAATGAGGTTGCAATAGGTTTGGGGCACAGAGCAGTTTAATAAAAATTATAAGGGTGGTAAATATGATAAATATTGCTATTGACGGCCCTGCGGGCGCAGGAAAGAGCACAATTGCAAAAGAGCTTGCAAGGCGTCTTGGATATATATATATCGATACGGGTGCTATGTATAGAACGGTTGCGCTTTACGCAGTCAGAAACTCTATTGATTCAAAAAATTCAGACGGAGTTTTAGAAAAAGAATTAGAAAACATATCAGTCGACATAAGATATATAGATTCCGTTCAACAAATGTTTTTAAATGGTGAAAATGTTTCGGCTTATATCCGTACGCCCCAGGTAAGTGTTGCAGCATCAAACGTTGCAACGTGCAAATGCGTAAGAGATAAGCTTGTTTATCTTCAACGTGAGCTTGCAAAGAAGTCGAATGTTATAATGGACGGTCGGGATATTGCAAGCAACGTCTTAAAGGATGCCCAAATCAAAATCTTTTTAACAGCAACCCCTGAAAAAAGAGCAAAAAGAAGATTTGACGAGCTTGTTGAAAAGGGAGAGAGCGTTAATTTTGAAGAGGTTTATAACGATATGCTGTACAGGGATAAAAACGATTCAACAAGAAAAGAAAGCCCTTTGGTATGCGTTTCCGAAGCAAAGCTTATTGATACAAGCGATTTAACCTTAAAGCAATCAATAGACACTGTTTACGAATATATAAAGGAGAAGTTAGAATGTATAAAATAGCCGTAAAGATTTTAAAGGTTATTATGTGGCCTTTTTTCAGAGTTAAAACATATAACAAGGAAAGCTTCCCCAAAGAGGGTGAGGGGTGCATCGTTGCATTCAACCACACAAGCAATTTCGACCCCATTGCCGCAGCCTTTGCTGTTCCAAGAGAAATTAATTTCATGGCAAAAAAGGAGCTTTTTAAAAACAAAATTTTTGCTTGGCTTATAAAAAGCTTAAACGCATTTCCAATCGACAGAGCAACATCCGATGTCAAGGCAATAAAAACGGCGCTTTCAATTCTTAAAAATGATGAAGTTTTGCTGATGTTTCCTGAGGGAAGGCGTGTTAAAGAGGAAACGCAGACAGATGACGATGCAAAAAACGGCATTGCTCTTTTGGCTCATCGTACAAAAAAGCCCGTTGTTCCCGCTTTGATTGTTGGAAAATATAAAATTTTTTCAACTACCAAAATCGTATTTGGTGATCCTATTTACTTAGATGAGTACTATGGTCAGAAGTTAGATACCGACACAATGCACAAAATCAGCACACAAATTTTAAATAAAATTCGAAATTTATCTCCAAATGGAAAAAAAAGTCTTGCAAAATTATAAAAAATGTTGTAAAATAAAATTCGGTAGTGTAAATTGGGGTGATTACTTTGAGGGAAATCACAATTGTTAAAAGTGCAGGCTTTTGTTTTGGAGTTAAGCGAGCGGTTGATGAGGTATATAATTTGCTTGAAAAAAACGAAAAGATTGCAATTTTAGGCGAATTGATACACAATCGTCAGGTCAATGAGGATATATATAATCACGGGGCGGTAATGATTGACAATGTTTCAAATTGCGGCGATGGTCGCAGTATAGTTATAAGGGCTCATGGCGTCGGCAGGTCTGTTATAGACGAGTGTGAAAGCCGAGGGCTTAAGGTTTACGATTTAACTTGTCCATACGTCAAGAAGATACATCAAATCGTTCAAGCCGAATCTGAAAACGGAAGATTTGTTATTATAGTCGGGGACAAGGCTCATCCCGAGGTAATAGGCATATCAGGCTGGTGCGATAATAATTTTCAAATTATCAACTCAGTAGATGAGGCATTAGAAATTACCGACGAGAATTTATGTATCGTTTCTCAAACGACAGGCAGCAGAGAGAATTTTGAAAAGATATGCTCTTTGCTCAAAAGCAAATTTCCAAACACACTTGTTTATGACACAATTTGTAAATCAACAAAAATTCGTCAAAACGAAGCAGAGGAAATTTCAAAGCAGTGTGATGCAATGTTTGTTATAGGCGGAAAGAAAAGCTCAAACACTATAAAGCTGTATAACATTTGTTTGAAAAATTGCAAAGACACATTTCATATCGAAAATTTTGAGGAAATTCCTCAGAATATAAATTTAAAAAACAAAAAAATAGGTATTACCGCCGGTGCATCAACGCCGTCAGGTATTATCGAGGAGGTAGCGAAAGCGATGGAAGAAATTAAAAACGGAGCAGAATTAAGCTTTGAGGAGGCAATGGAGCAGACTCTAAAAACTTTAAATACAGGAGATGTGGTAGAAGGTACCGTTGTTGACGTTAGACCTACTGAGGTTATCGTTGACCTTGGTTTTAAGTCAGATGGAATTATTTCTGCGTCTGAATTAACAGACGACCCTGATTTAAAGCCTTCGGACATTGTTAAGGTTGGCGATGTCATTTCCGTATTTGTTGTAGGAGTAAACGACGGAGAGGGCAAAACAGTTCTTTCTAAGAAAAAGCTTGACTATATTGCAGGTCAGAAGAAGATTGAAGATGCTCTTGAAAATCAGGAAATATTAGAAGGAAAGGTAATCAGCGTTGTAAACGGCGGTATCATTGTTTTAATTGAGGGAACAAGAGTATTCGTTCCTGCAAGAAAGGTTTCCGACAGATACACAGAGGATTTGTCTGTATTCCTCAATCAGAACGTTCAGTTGAAGATAACTGAAATAAACTCAAGACGTAAAAGAGTTCTTGGTTCTATCCGTGATGTGCTTGTTGAGCAGAAGAAAGCTCTTGCAGAAAAATTCTGGGCAGACTGCGAGGTTGGCAAAAAGTACACAGGTGTTGTTAAGTCAGTTATGCCATTTGGTGTATTTGTTGATATCGGCGATGTTAAAGGTCTTTTGCATATCAGCGAGCTTAGCTGGAAGAGAATTAAGCATCCGTCAGAAGTTGTAAACTCAGGTGATTCAATCGAAGTTTACGTTAAGGATATCGCAGAGGATACAAAGAAAATTTCTCTTGGCTTTAAAAAAGCTGAGGACAACCCTTGGGTTATCGCTCAGAGTAAATTCAACGTTGAGGACGTTGTAAAATGTAAGGTTGTTCGTTTTATGCCTTTCGGTGCATTTGTTGAGTTAATCCCCGGAGTTGACGGTTTAATTCATATTTCTCAGATTTCAAACAAGAGAATTAAAGAGCCTGCTGATGAGCTTACAATCGGTCAAGAAGTAGAAGCTAAAATTACAGAGCTTAACTGGGAAACAAAGAGAATCAGCCTAAGCATAAGAGCATTGATTGCTCCTGTAGCTGAGGATGCTATCGAAGAAGCTCCTGTAGCTGAAGATGCTATCGAAGAGACTCCTGTAGCTGGAGATGCTGAATAATTAACAATTTTAAAGGAGTTGCCAATCGGCAACTCCTTTTTTGATTTTATTTTTTACTCAGCTTTAATGTTTTCTATGCTGGCTTCCTTTTCTGCAATGCTTGCATTCACATTTTCAATTTCTTTGCATACATTTTCAACATCCTCATTGCTTACTTCGTTTCCTAAATAGGACTCATAAACTAAGCCGCCAAGCTTTTGCTTCAATTCATTAACCGTTGTCTTTTCCGAACTTATCGCAAGCTTAATTTTTGCAATTTCATAAGTATCCTCGGATTTTTTAGCAACCTTTTTCGCAGCATTTGTAACCTTTCCTAAAAATTTGTCAAAGCTTTCCTTATTAATACTCATAATTTCTTCCCCTTTCATTTTCCTATGCACGTGGATGTGCCTTTTGATAAACTTCTTTAATTTTATTTTTCATCAATTTCGAATACACCTGAGCAGATGAAATATCACTATGCCCAAGCATTTCCGAAACAGATTTTAAATCCGCACCATTTTCAAGCAAATGAGCCGCAAAGCTGTGTCTTAACGTATGAGGCGTTATATCAACTCTTATATTAGCCGCTTCCTTATAAAATTTTACAATTTTCCAAAAGCCTTGCCGTGTCATTCTTTCTCCGTTCACATTAACAAAAAGTGCCCTTTCACCAGCATCCTTTATCATAAGGCTCCTTGCTCTGTTCATATAATCGGCAAGTGCTCTTTGCGCAATGCTTCCAAGCGGAATAACCCTTTCTTTTCCGCTTCTGCAATGAACAAATCCCATATCTAAATTCAAGTCTGTCATATCAAGATTAACAAGCTCGCTGACTCTTATTCCCGTTGCATATAAAATCTCAAGCATAGCTCTGTCTCTTATTCCTTTGAGATCGTTTTTATTTGGCTGAGCCAAAAGCCTGTTAATTTCTTCCGCCGTTAGTATATTCGGAAGAGCTTTTTCGCTTTTCGGAACATCAATTCCCTCAGTTGGATTTTCCCGAACAATTCCCCGATTTGTCAAAAAATTAAAATATGCCCTGAGCGATGCAATAAAGCGAGATATAGTTGAACCCTTTTTTCCTTCTCTTTGAAGCTTCATAACATAAGTTAAAACAACCGTCTTATTCGCCCTTTTAATATCTTTTACATTCGTCTCCAAAAGATACTTTAAAAACTTGTCCACATCTCTGCAATATGACATAAGCGTTCCGGAAGAAAGCTTCTTTTCTGCACACAAATATGCCAAAAATTCTTCTTCGTATGTATTCACAGTTAAACTATCCCCCCTCTCAAAAACACTCTCTATTATATCTATTCTATATCATTTTTTTCAATTTGTACAGTGTTTTTTTTATTTTTTTTAAACTTTTTTTAAACACCACAATATAATGTGTGGCGAAACAAACCCCTCTACAAGGCAACCGCAAGCAAGCATAAAAACGGGGATTAGACAGATTGAATAATACGTTATAACAGAGCGTTTTCTTAAAAGCTTGTCAAAGCAATTTGAAATATATTTGCTCTGCTTCGCAGTTTCAACAGACAAAATAATAATTGCACAAATATATATAATTGTTTGAGGAACAATTCCGCCCGCAACAATTAAAATTCCAATCCGTCCGTATGCTGAAATTATTAAACAGCTCGTAAAGCCATAGGCAACCGCGCGAACAAAAACATATACAGGGCTTAAAAAGCTTCCTATCGAAAAGAGCGAAAAAACAAAAAAAATCGCACAAACCAACGCATTATTGCCAAGTGCATTTATAAATATTTTTTCTCTGCTTACGGTTTTTATTTCAAAAAATATTTCATATAGCCTTTCATAAACAAATTCACTGCCTTTTAAATACAAAAACAAAAATCCACCAGCCGCAACACCTATAACGACAAAGCATAAATTTATAAGCACCCTTTGTCTGTTGTTTCCAATATAGTTAATACCTCTTCTTCGCTTTAGTTTTTTCATATCCTTCCTCCCACACTTTTTTGCTTATTTATATGCCTTAAAATATGTAAATATGTCTAATTGAAATATTTGCGGCATATAATTTATAAAACTAAAAAAGAGGGTTGATACGATGCCTTTTAACAAAAATTTTTTGAAAAAAACAGTTGCGTGTATATTTATATTCTTAATGTTTTTCTCTTCTATAGAAAACAAAAATTTCAAGCCCGCCTACAATCCAAAAACAGATTATATAAAATGGTTTGAATTTAATATAACCTCCGATGCACTGAAATACTGTGCAAAGCTTGATATAGACTCGCTAAACTCTGAAAAAAAGCTTAATTGGATTGATATTTTAGTGTGCCTCGCTTGCAAAAACGGCAACAATTTTAAAAATTTCAAGCCCTCCCAAGCCGACGAAATTGCAAAAAAGCTAAGGGACGGCGCATCGGCTTACGAGGCAAGCGGTAAATCTGAGCTTTTTAACTATTACTACGACGGATATTACGCCGTATTAAAAGGCTTTATAGGCTACTATAAGACTAATGTATCAGGCGAATATCAATTGAAATACGGTGTTAAAGCCTTTTCCCCAATCGCTGAGGGCTATAGCTACTCTCACTACAGAGATTTCGGCGCAAGCAGAAGCTACGGCTATAAAAGAAGCCATTTGGGAAATGATTTGCTTGGAAGCGTTGGCACGCCTATTGCCGCAATTGAAAGCGGAATTATAGAAGCTATAGGCTGGAATATGTATGGCGGGTGGAGAATTGGCATACGCTCAACCGATTCAAACAGGTACTACTATTATGCCCATTTAAGAAAGGATAAGCCATACGCCAAAGATTTCAAGGTTGGCGACCTTGTAACCGCAGGTGATATAATTGGATATCTTGGAATGACGGGCTATAGCAAAACCGAAAACACAAACAATATCAATATCCCTCATCTTCACTTCGGCATCCAGCTTATTTTCGACGAAAGTCAAAAAGACGCCAATTCCCAGATATGGATTGACGTCTATGATATAATAGAATTTTTACGCCCGCACAGCGTTACTGTAGCCTCGGACGGAAAGGGAAATATTTTTAGAAAATATAATATTATTGACCCTATGCTTTTTGAATAAAGCTAAATAATTGTTGTTCCTATATTGTCTATTACCCAGGCAATAGCATCTTCGTCGCAGCTTGGCGCAATTATTTTTGCTATTTCCTTTAGCGGCTCTATCGCATTTGCTACAGCGATTGGAATATCCGCCGCCGCAAGCATAGTCATATCATTTTCATAATCACCCATACAAATTATTTTTCTATCCTTATATACAGTTTTAATATAATTTATACAAGCCCCCTTGCCTGCTTCCTTCAAAGTCATTTCAACGCCAAAGGGCCAGCTTCTCTCAAACGAATATCGCAAAGAATATTTTTCAATCATTTCCGCTTTGAAATCCAGCGCATCTCTTTCCTCTAAAAATACAAAAACACACTTATATATATCTTCTTCAAACTTTGGAATATTTTTTAAATCAAAGCACTTCTCTACCTCATTTTCATAAAAAACAAAAAGCCCCGTCATTTTTTCTGCGTATTTTTCCGATACCGCATCAAAAATTTCTGCACACTTTTCATCCATAGGATTTTTATATATTGCCTCATTTTTTTCAAAATCGAATACAACTGTACCATTCATACATATAATTGGTGCGTTAATTGCCATATCGTATTTTTTAAAAAACTCGGCTTGCCTGCCCGTTGCAAAAGCAAACATTCCTCCGTTTTCTTGAAAATACTTTATTTTTTCAAGATTTTTCTTTGATATCTCACCCTTAGAATTAATAGCAGTGCTATCCATATCAGAATAAATAATATATTTATCAAACTTCATTTTTTCTCTCCTTGCGCTCTGCAATTACAAACAAACTCATAAAAAGTCTGCAACAAAATAAATTTCATTGCAGACCTTTTATATATATCAAGCTTAGAAATTTCTATTCTTCAAAAATGGCGGTATGTCAACATTATCTATATCAAAATCAATCTGAGATTTAATATTGTCGCCCAAATCTGCCGTTACGTTATCTGTACGGATTCCGCCTGAAGAAATCTCGCTGAAAATCTTAGCTGACGGCATTGCAGAATCAAATCCCGTTGCAACAACAGTAACTCTTATCTCATCCTCTAAAGCTTCATCAATAACAACACCGAATATAATATCCGCATCCGTATCAACAAGCTCATTTGCAATCTGCATAACTTGATTTGCTTCAAACATACTAAGCTTCTTGCCGCCTGTTATATTAACAAGTACATTTCTTGCCCCGTTAATAGATGTTTCAAGAAGCGGGCTCTCAATAGCACCCTTAACAGCTTCAGCAGCCTTGTTTTCACCCGTTGCAATTCCAACACCCATATGAGCAACGCCTGAATTTTGCATCGTTTTCTTAACATCTGCAAAGTCTGCATTTATGTATCCTGAACCAACTATCATATCAGATATACCCTGAACGCCCTGACGTAAAATATCGTCAGCCATCAAGAAGGTTGCTTCAATTGTTGTATCCTTTTGGATTATGTTTAACAAATTGTCGTTTGGAATTGTCATAATAGCATCAACATTTTCCTTAAGCGCTCTTATTCCTGCCTCCGCCTTTGCCATTCTCGGACGCCCCTCAAACGAGAACGGTTTTGTTACGATACCAATCGTTAAAATGCCCATTTTCTTTGCAATGCCTGCAATAACTCCCGCAGCACCTGTTCCTGTTCCGCCGCCCATACCTGCTGTTATGAACACCATATCTGCGCCCTTAAGCATTGCTTCAATTTCGTCTGCGCTCTCCTGAGCAGCCTTTTCACCAATCTCAGGATTTGCTCCTGCTCCCAATCCCCTTGTTAGCTTTTCACCGATTTGCAAAGTAAAATCAGCTTTTGAAAGCTTTAAGACCTGAGCATCCGTATTTACAGAAATAAAGTCTACACATCTAACACCCGCATCAATCATTCTGTTTACTGCGTTGTTGCCGCCTCCACCAACACCAACAACTTTAATCTTGGCAACCTTGCCTTCCTCGATATCAATATCAAACACTTTCTTTTTCCTCCTTTTGTATAGTTATCTAAATTTATTTTTTTCGTCGTTTAATACCTCTGTATATATTGTACCTCTTTTTTTGTATTTATTCAAGAGAAATCTTCTAAATATTGAAAATTTTTTTAAAATTCTTACTCCAAACAGTAAAATTGGTGCTAAACTAAGCTCAATTCCTATTAATTTTCCAATATATACCATTGCCGCCGACACAAATCCGTTAAAAATCAGACCTGTAATAAAAATTTTCATATTAAATCTTTTTCTGCTTATTGACACTATCGCACCAACAACGCAATCCATAGCCGCCAAAACAGCTACCGCCATATACAAGCTATACGCAGGCGGAATATTTATATCAACAAAAAGGGCAAGCAAAATTCCGACTGCAATCCCAACAACAGCTCCAATCATTAATTTGCACCCTCTTTCGTATCAGCTTGAGCAAAGTCAGCTTTGAAGGCTCCGTTATATCTTGGAATTTGAATTTCATCGTAGACAGCCATCTCCAAATTTATACCATAATTTGCAAACAAATCCGCAACTCCGCCCCTCATATTAATTGCCGCTTCAAGATTTTTTTTATCGCCTATTGCCAAAATTTCAAAAGGCGGGGCAGTTTTTACTTCATTAATAGTTATAACAGGTCCGACGCACCTGATTGCCGTAGTTGAAATAATTCTTTGCCCATTTATGCTAATAGCCTCAGCCCCCGCTGCCGCAAGCTCCGTTGCAACAAGCCTTAAGTCGCTGTCGTGAATAATAAAGTCCTCAATCTCCCCTATTCCATCCTGCGTTGAATCGCTTAAAACGAGCCTTATTCCTTGCCCCTTTAAATTAACAAGTCCCGCTAAAATCTCCGCTCTCCTCAGTTGATTTATAAGAGTAGCCTCATAGTCTCCGTTTTTTTCCGCCGCACTCCTATACTCTTCAACATCGTTTTGGGCAACACCCAGCTGAACTATAAGGTCTGCATTCTTCTCTTTAAGAGCCGCATTTTCTTCTCTTAGTACCAATTGCTCTCTCTCAGAGGTTAAGGATATATTTTTCATATTTGTACTTACGCTTTTGCATTGCAAAACAACTGCAAAAGCAAGCACTGCGCTTAGCACCCCAATTGAAATCTGCGCCTTTATATACTCTTTCTTATTCATAATTCATCCCCATTACAGCATATAATTACTATATATCTGCTGCTTCGCTACCCTACTCATTATTTTCACTTGCCTCGCTACTTCCTGAATTGCCTTCGGATGCATCGTGGCTTGTTTCATCTTCTTCATCTGAATTCGCATCTTCTTCGCTTTCCCCTGAAGCATTTTCAGAGGCTTTATCTTCGCCATCTACCTTCTCTCCCTCAGAAGGCTTCTTCTCCTCATCTTCCTCTTTCGGCTTTTCTTTTCCAAAAATCCTATCAGGCTTCAAATATGCATTGTTTGAAATCCTAAGGTCTATCGTTCCCATTTCGTTCGGTGCATTATGAGATATTGCAGCCGCAAGCATCGATACCTTATGCTCTAAATTCGTCTTATCGCCAAAGAGAATATCATATCTGTTATCATATATTCCCTTAACGCTTAAATGGTCCCCAACATCAATAAGCGTCATTTTATCTTTTATGCCCGCTTTTTCCAACTCAGATATATACAATAATATTATATCAAATTTTTCGCTATAGTCAATGTTTATTTTTTCTCCAAGCTGAATTTTTTGTAAATTAACGCCTTTTAACTCAAAAAGATTTTCAGGCTTTGTTATTGCAATATCAACAACCTCGCCGCCATCATCAAAAACAACGTAGTCTTTTTCGCCTTTAACATAGCCGCTCGCCTTTGATTCTACTATCTTTACAACAACCTTTCCGTATATACGTCGTGTAATTTCCGCACTCTTTACATACGGCAACGCCTCAACTCTTTTTTTCATAAGCTTTTTATCTATAGTAAAAAAATTCATATCGCTGTTAATTCCAAGCGCTGCCTCAACATCTTCAACCCTCACAATGGAAGCTCCCTCAACCGCAACACTCTTAACATTAAAAACGGGCGTTAAAATAGATGCAAGTGTTATAAGAAAAAAAGCAAGAACAATAAGCAACATAAACGAAAAAATCTTAAACCGTTTTCTTTTTTTCATTTGACGTTGTGTATGCCGTTTTGCAATTTCTTTTGTTTGTTCACTCATTTTTTAATCACCTCTCACTCGTTGTATGTTTCCCCCAAATCCTAATATAACTCCACACAAATTTTCATATCCCCTGTCTATATAACATGGGCTTTCTATTATCGTTTCACCCTCTGCTCCAAGCGCCGCAATAACTACCGATGCTCCTCCTCTCAAGTCAAGCGCATCAACTCTTGCTCCCCTCAAGCCTTCCACTCCGCTTATTATGCAGTTTTTTCCTGCTATTTTTATATTCGCTCCCATTTTTGCAAGCTCAGCAGTATGGTTAAATCTATTTTCAAAAATATTTTCCGTTAGTATGCTTACTCCGTCCGAAGTAGCCGCAAGCGCCGTCATAATAGGCAAGCAATCCGTTGGAAATCCCGGATGCGGTCCCGTTTTTGCAACAACCGCTTTAAGCCTCGATACATAGCTCACCCTTATGCCGTTTTGCTCTCTGTCAATTAGCGCACCCATATCCGAAAGCATTGCCATAATAGGCCCAATCTGATTTTCAAAGCTCCCTTTTAGTAAGATGCTTCCTTTAGACGAAAGTGCACACGCCATATATGTTACTGCGGCAATCCTGTCGCAATCTATTTCAAATTCTACGTCTTTAAGACTTTTTGTTCCTTCAATATGTATAATCGAGCTTCCCGCACCCGAAATTCTTGCTCCCGCCGAATTTAAAAATCTTTGTAAGCACACTATTTCAGGCTCTTTTGCCGCATTCACAATGGTCGTTTTTCCATTTGCAAAAACAGCCGCAAGCATTGCATTTTGCGTCGCCCCTACGCTTGGAATTGCAAACACCATATCGCATCCCGAAGCATTACCATATATTTCTAAATATTCGTCATTACAAGTAACGTCAAATCCAAGCTTTTCAAAAGCGTCAATATGAATGTCAATCGGTCTCGCTCCTAGCCTGCATCCTCCCGGCATCGCAAGCTTAAGGCATCCGAATCGCCCCGCCAGCGCTCCCGCAAAAATGATACTGCTGCGTAGCCTTCCCGTTAAATTTCCATCAATCGTTTTATTTTTTAGCGTTGTTGTATCAATCGTTAAAACATTTTCATTCCAACTGCAATCTCCGCCTAAAAATTCTATAATTTCAACTGCCGCCATTGTATCGGAAAGCTTCGGGCAATTTTTCAGCACGCACCTTCCGCCAACGAGAACGCTCGCTGAAATTATTGGCAACGCCGCATTCTTCGACCCCTGAACAACAATCTCACCGCCAAGCGGGCTTTTTCCTTCAATCTTAATATAATCCAAATTTGCCGCCTCCTCATATTATGAAAATAATACATAATATGCCAAGGCGATACTTTGTGCTACTTTCGCTTTTTTATCGCATATTTCTCAGCAAGCTCATAAATCTGCTTTGCGGCATCGTACTTCGCCATGCCTTTTGCCCTTTCTTCAAGCATACTCTGTCTATCAGGCAAATAAATTATTTCTTCTATTTTTTTAATCAAGCCTTCAATTGTTAATTCTCTTTCGCAAACGACAACCGCCGCTCCGTTTTTTTCAAGAAGCCTTGCATTTGTTTCCTGGTGATTATGCGCAACATTTGGCGATGGAATTAATATGCTTGCCTTTCCAAGTGCCATTATTTCGCTTATAGATATTGCTCCCGCTCTGGATATTACAACATCCGCCGCCGCCATAGCCTCCGACATATTGTATATATAATCGGTTACTGTAATATTACTGTATTTTGCAAGGTCGATTCCTGCCTTTTCAAATTCACGAACAACCTCATCATAATTTCTCGTTCCTGTTCCAAATAAAACAGAAACCTTCTTTCCGTTTGCTATTACGCTTTTTATATACCCTATAACAGCTTCGTTTACTCTCGTTGCCCCAAGGCTTCCGCCAAACGCCAAAACAAACGGCGTATCTCCGATTGCAAGAGACTCTCTCGCTTTTTCTCTATCTGCTCCCGCAACCTCAACTCGGATAGGATTTCCCGTCAAGGCACACTTTTCTTTGTTTTTTAAAAGGTCAATCGTTTTCTCGAAGCTAACCGCAACGCAAGATGCATTTTTCTCACACATCTTTACCGTAACGCCCGGATACACGTTTTGTTCATGTATGATAGACGGAATTTTCATAAGGTGCGCCGCAGACATAACGGGTCCACTTATATACCCTCCCGTACATACAACAACATCGGGCTTAAACCTCTTAATTATTTTCTTACATTCAAATATTGCCGTCATCGCTTTATATGCAACCGCAATATTTTTAAGAGTTAATTTTCTTTTAAAGCCCTCAACCTCAATAAATTCAATAGGAAATCCTGCTTTTTTAACAAGGCTCTCCTCCATATTTCCCTTTCTTCCGATAAAAAGTATTTCATTTTGCGAATTCTGCTCCATTGCTGTTGTTGCAATCGCCAATGCAGGATTGATATGACCTGCCGTTCCTCCGCCTGCGAGCAAAATTTTCATAATCCAACAAATCCTTTCCGCAAAAAATTTATTTACTTCCCAATTTTTTACACTGCTTTGATATGTTTAAAACAATGCCCATAGATGCAAGCAAAATAACAAGCGACGTTCCTCCATAAGAGAAGAACGGCAACGCTACTCCCGTTACAGGAACGCTCGACGTTACAACCGCAATATTTAAAACAGCCTGAATCGCAATAAGAGTTGTTATCCCTGTTGCGAGCAGTGCTCCAAAATTATCGGGTGCAGTTTGAGCAATACGGTATCCTCTCCATATAAGCATCACAAATAAAACAATAACAACCATTGCTCCAACCAATCCTAATTCCTCGCACACTATTGAAAAAATAAAATCATTATGAGGCTCAGGAAGGTACAAAAGCTTTTGTCTGCTCATTCCAAGTCCCAAACCAAAAATCCCTCCTGACCCTATGGCATAAAGAGAGTTCGCAATCTGATACCCCGTATCCGAAATATCGGCAAACGGGTCAAGAAACGCAAAAATTCTTTCCATTCTATATGGCGCAGAAGCAATTAATCCAACAGCAGCTGCTATAGCCGCTAATATAAGCCATAATATATGAATCAACCTTGCTCCTCCAACAATAAGAAGCACCAAGCACGCACCCGCCAAAACAACAGTGCAGCTAAAATGAGGCTCTGCCAACAATACAAGTGCAAAAAACGCAATAGTTGCTATATATGGGAATATTAATGTCTTAAACTTCTTTATCTTTTTTTTCTGCTTTGACAAGCTCGCTGCAAAATATATGATAACTCCTATTTTAGCAATCTCTGAGGGTTGAAGCGAAAAGCTTCCGTAACCTATCCATCTTCTGGCATCATTTATAACCCTTCCAAACCCGGGAATATAAACCGAAAAAAGAGCCAGTGCAGAAATAACCAAAATTCCAAAAGCAAATTTCTCATATTTATGATAATCAATTCTTGCAACAAAAAACATAACCACTATTCCTATAAAAGCAAAAGCTCCTTGCCTTAATATATAGTGATATTCATTCCCTTGGTAAGCGAGAGCAGTTGGCGCACTTGCCGAAAAAACCATTATCATTCCAAACAAAACCAAAATAAATATAACCGCAACCAAAGTAGTGTCATATTTTCTTGGCACTTTTTTCTTGCTCGGCTCAGGCTTTTTATCATAATTACTGTCTCTTTGGCTTTTTCCTTTTTTTACTGCAGCATTCATCTGCTATCCTCCCTAATACTAGTTTAAATCAATACCATAGCTATTGCCACTGCACCGCAAACAATTGCCACTGCAGTAAACACCCCAACAATTTTAACCTCCGACCAACCACACATCTCGAAGTGATGATGTATCGGACTCATTTTAAAAATTCTCTTGCCCGTCTTTTTAAAATACGCAACCTGAATGATAACCGACAACGTTTCCAAAACATATACCAATCCAACAACGATTAGTATAATAGGCATCTTCATAACAATCGCCGCAGCAGCAACAAAGCCTCCAAAAAACAACGAGCCTGTATCGCCCATGAAAACCTTTGCAGGGTGGCAGTTAAACAACAAAAATCCTATGCATCCTCCAAATACCGCCGAGCAAACAATTGCTATATCGTAATATTTAAAGATTACTGCAATAATCCCCAGCACTGCACTGCAAACCGCAGTTACAGACGTTGCCAAGCCGTCCAATCCATCTGTAAGATTTACGGCGTTTGAAAATCCTGTCATAACAAATACCGTTACCAAAATGGTAGCAACAGTACCAATATTTACCGTTCCGTTCATAAACGGAATAAAAATGTCAGGATTTATTACTCCGAATTTTACTCCTATATATGCAAAAGCCACAGACACCAAAATCTGCATTAAAAACTTCTGTTTTGCAGAAAGCCCAAGATTTCTTTTTAAAACAACTTTAATATAATCATCAATAAAGCCTATAATTCCAAAAGCAAGCATCGTAAACAAAACAAGCCCTGAACGGAAATTTAAAACCGTTGAAAACGCCGCAACAAGAATTGCAATAATAAAGGCAATTCCTCCCATAGTCGGCGTTCCGCTCTTTTTTTGATGCCACTTTGGTCCGTCCTCTCGAATACTCTGCCCAAACTTCAATTTATGCAGAAAAGGAATGAGCATCGGCAGTATAGCTATGCACAACAAAAACGAAACTATTGGTGCAATAATCATAATATACTTAAATTCTACAAATTGAGTAAACATTTTCAAATCACCCTTCAACCCTTCATGTTTTTTATTTGCTCTGTTATTTCTTCAAAGTGCATACCTCTCGATGCTTTAACCAAAACGCAGCTTTCGTCGCAAAGCTCATTTTCCAAACAGCTTAAAAGCTCCTCTTTTGTTTCAAACCACTGTCCTCTCTCGCCCGCTCCGTCTTTTATATGCCGTCCGAGCTCGCCTAAGCAAAGTACCTTGTCAATCAATTTGTTTTTTGCAAATTCTCCTACGCCCTCGTGTGCTTTTGGGGCAAAGCTCCCCATTTCAAGCATATCCCCCAAAACAGCAATCCTTTTTGACGCCTTCATCTGCGACAAAACCGTAAGCGCCGCCTTCATCGAATCGGGGGAAGCATTGTAGCAATCGTTTATAATTTTTATGTTGCCTACGCTCTGAATTTCCATTCTCATAGCCGTCGGCACAAAGTTTTCAAGTCCTCTTATTGCCATCTTTGGCTCTATTCCAATAACAACTGCCGCGCTAAACGCCGCAAGTGCGTTATATACATTATGAGTTCCTATGCAGTTTAAGCGGATTTTTTCTTCTTTTCCGTCAAAGCAAACCGCAAAGCTTAAAATATCGCCATCTTGCCTTATATCTCTCGCAACAAAGTGCGCCTCACAATTATTTACGGCAAATGCAACAATTTTTTTATCCGTATATTTATATGCCGTTTTTAAATACTCATCATCGCCGTTTATTATTAAAACTCCGTCATCCTTAAGCCCATTGCAAACTTCAAGCTTAGCCTTTAATATTCCCTCTCTCGAGCCAAGATTTTCAATGTGCGACATACCTACGTTTGTTATAATTGCAACATCGGGATTTGCAATCCTTGTCAGATAGTCTATTTCTCCGAAATGGTTCATTCCCATTTCCAAAACTGCCGCCTCGTGGCAAGCTTCTATGGAATTTAAAATCGTAAGCGGCAAGCCAATATCATTATTAAAATTCTTCTCCGTTTTTATTGCCTTAACTCCTGCGCTTATTGCCGCATACGTCATATCCCTCGTCGTTGTTTTTCCAACGCTTCCCGTTACCGCAACAACCTTTAGAGGATGCTTTTTTAAATAGTATCTCGCAATATCTCCAAGTGCTGATTTTGTGTCTTTAACAAAGATTTTTTTATCAAAACAAACATCACTGCTCACAATCGCCGCCTCCGCTCCCGCTTCAGCCGCCGAAATAACATAATTATGTCCGTCATTGTTTTCACCCTTGATTGCAACAAACAAGCTTCCCTCCTTCGCTTGTCTGTTATCTATGCAGACCGACATAACGCATCCTTCATAAATATCCTTTGAGCCTACGCACGCCGCAATCTCCTTTAATGTCAGCTTTTCCATAAAGATTTGCTCCTCAATTAATCATTATTCTTAGCATTATATTTGTTTTTTTCACTGTTTAAAATATCTCTTACAACCTCTCGTTCATCGAAATGTATAACTCCGTCATTTAAAATCTGATACGTTTCGTGCCCTTTTCCCGCAAGAATTATTATATCGTCCATTTTTGCATTGTCTATTGCCCATTTTATTGCATCTTTTCTGTTTTCTACTACAACATAGTCGCAATTTGTTTTTATAACTCCCGGCATTATATCCTCTATAATCGCCGACGGCTTCTCCGTTCTGGGGTTATCCGACGTTACAATAACAAAATCCGAAAGCCTTCCCGCAACCTCACCCATTTTAGGTCGTTTTGTTCTGTCTCTGTCGCCGCCGCAACCAAAAAGCGTAACGGCTCTGCCCCTCTTAAATTCATTTATGGTTGATATAATATTTTCCAATCCGTCGGGCGTATGAGCATAGTCAATTATTATTGAAAAATCTCGATTTGTTTCAACGAGCTCCGCTCTTCCTTTAACTCCCTTTGCCGTAGCAATTGCCGCTACTGCATCCTCTATACAAACGCCAAGCGAGATTGCCGCTCCGATTGCCGCAAGCGCATTGTATACGGAAAACTTCCCTGGTATACAAAGCGTTGTTTTATAAATATTTTTTTCATATTCCAAATCAAAAACTATGCCCTTTGCGGATATGCTTATATTTTTAGCATTCAAATCCGCCTTGTCGTTCTCTATTCCATAGCTGTAAACCTTGCAATCAGGCTTAAGCCTTTTTCCATACTCATCATCAATATTTATAACCGCATTTTTGCACATATCAAAAAGCTTGCTTTTAGCCGCAAAATAATTTTCCATCGTTTCGTGAAAATCAAGATGGTCCTGGGTTAAATTCGTAAATACCGCCGTTTCAAACTCGCATCCGCCAACACGCTTAAGCTCCAAAGCGTGGCTCGAAACCTCCATTACAACCCCATCTGCGCCTCTGCCTGCCATATAGTCAAAAAGCTCATAAAGCTCAAGCGACTCGGGCGTTGTTCTTTCTGCCTCAAACACCTCATCGCCTATCATATTGTTGTTTGTTCCGATTAAGCCCATAACTTTGCCCGTAGCTTCATAAATCGTTTTAAACAAATTTGTTACCGTTGTTTTTCCGTTAGTACCCGTTACTCCGACAAGAGCCTTTTTTTTCATAGGATTATTAAAATATGCCTTAGCCATAAGCGCAAGAGCAAGCCTTGTATCGCTGACTATTATAACATCTGCCTTCTCGCAGCAGACAGCTTCCATTGCAACAATTATTTTTGCACCCTTTTCCTCTGCCATTTTAGCGAATTTGTGTCCATCTGTTTTATAGCCCTTGATACATACGAAAACATCGCCCTCTTCTACAACTCTTGAATCGTATGCAATTTTGTTTATCTCAGTATCCATACTTCCCGAAAATGATAATATTTCAATTTCACTTAAAATATCACAAATTTTCATAAGCTGTATTCATTCCTTTCATTTTGGCAAGCTTTTTAGTAATTAATCTCCATCCATATACATAAACTCAACTCTGACGGTTGTTGCAGGCTTAACCGATGCTCCCGCCGCAGGGTCTTGCCTATGCGCAGGCGAATTTGATGTATCATATATACTAGAGCCTAATATTTCAATATTCAATCCGAGCGACTCAAGCTGTTTTTTTGCTTGTTGGGCGTTTAATCCCGTCAAATCAGGCACCGTAACGTTTTCAATTTCTGTGTCCTCCGTATACAAAATAACCGTTCCGCCCTCTTGCAGCATTCCACCCGGCGCAGGCATCTGTGCCTTAACAACCTCGCCTTCACCATATACCTTTACTGCATATCCTTCATTTTTAATTTTTTCTTCTGCTTCTGCTACAGGCAGATTTCTAACGCCTATAACCTCTTTGCTTTTATATTCCTGTCCCGTAACAGTCTGCTTTTCAATATGCAAATAGCTAAGAGTTGCTTCCATTATATTTCTCGCAACGGGCGCAGAAATCTGACTTCCCTGATACAAGCCGCCCGTTGGCTCATCAATTGCCACAAGGCATATAATTTCAGGGTCGTCTGCGGGTGCAACACCCAAAAACGATGCTATATATTTTCCGTTATTACGAGGCGTTTTTTCGGATGTACCCGTTTTTCCACCAATCTTATACCCGTCTATTCTTGCCGTTTTTCCCGTTCCGTTTGAAACAACATTTTCAAGATAATCCCGCATTTTAGCAGACGTTTCCTTTGATATGACCTGTCTGATAATTTCAGGCTCAAAGCTTTTTATAACGCTTCCGTTATCGTCTGTAAGCGCTTTAACAACGTGTGGCTTTATAAGATTTCCTCCATTTACAACCGCCGAAACAGCCGTTGCCATTTGAAGTGGCGTTACAGAAAAGCCCTGACCGAAAGAGCTTGTTGCAAGCTCAACCTCATGCATATTCTCATCTGTATAATATTGGCTCGTTCCTTCTCCAACAACGTCAAAGCCTGTTTTTTCAGTAAATCCGAAAGCTTTAAAATACTTGTAAAATCTTTCAACACCAAGTCTTGCTCCAACCTCCATAAAAACAGGGTTGCAAGAATTTGCCAAGCCGTCTTTAAAGTTTTCCGCACCGTGTCCCGCAGTTTTCCAGCAGTTTATTCTTATTCCCGCAACGCTGTGAAAGCCTTTGCAATAAAACGAATCATTAGCAGAAATAACGTCCTCTTCCAAAGCCATCGCCGCCGTCAATATTTTAAATACCGAGCCCGGCTCATAAGTATCACTGACAGCCTTGTTTCTCCACTGCTTATCTAAAATATCACGTTTTTTCTTTGCTCTTTCGTCCTCGTTTGGTATTCCCGCAAGAGCCTCCATATCCGCCTGAGAAATAATTTTAAAAGGCTCATTAAGGTCATATCCCGGTGAAACCGCCATAGCAAGAATTTCTCCTGTTTTCGGCGCCATAACAAGCGCAAAAGCCCCCTGGTCAGGCTTGTTTTCCAAAACTGCTTGCTCAAGGTACGTTTGAGCAAAACGCTGAATTGTTTCATCTATCGTTAAAACAACATTAGCTCCGTCAACTGAATCATATTTTTCCTCGTGGCGAAAACCCATATCAACACCCGCCGCATTTCTGGCAGATATAATTCTTCCGCTGACACCCGAAAGCTCATCTTGGAACGTTTTTTCTATTCCATATAATCCTTGGTCATCATCGCCCGTAAAACCGATAAGCTGCGACGCAAGATAGCCATCTGTATAATACCGTTTCGTATCGTCCTCTAAAATTACACACTTGTAATATTTACTCTGCTCCGAATCTGCTTTAAGCGCACGAATTTGCTCTGCCACATCCGCATTAACTCTCCTGGAAAGGCGTACATAAGCAACATCTTTTGTAATTTTGTCATATATTTCCTGATAGTCAAGCCCTAAAACAGACGATAGACCGCTCGCCGTAACATTAGCATCCTCAACCGACGGCGGCTCAACTGCAACAGTATATGCCGATGCGCTAACCGCAAGCTCCTTCATATTTCTATCATATATTGTTCCTCTTTTAGGCATAATCATTTCATCACGGGTCTGCTGTGCCTCCGCTTTTTTCTTAAGCTCTCCGCCTCTTACTATTTGCCAATATCCAACTCTTACTATCAGCACTGCAAGCAAAGCACAAAAAATCATCATCATAAAAACTATTCTTGCCCTCATACTCTTTTTTGGCATCTATTATTCCCCCAATATTCCCTTATTAGCCCATATTTTCCAAGTATCCTAATAAGCACAAAAAGCAAGACCCACACTTTCCGGGATTTCTGCCCGAAGGTCTTACTTCTCGTATGTTATTATCCTTATAAATATATAATATTACCAACGATTGATTATTCCTAAAACTTTCTGCACAGGCGTTGGTTTTTGTTCTTCGTTTACCCCCGCAATAACATCCTCTCTATGAAGGTCTACATAAACGAACTGATGCGTTTCAGGTCTTTTCATATTGTAATCATTTATTGCAGTCTGCTCTATTTCGTTAAGGTCCAAGGTTGCCTCAGCTTCCATTTTATACTGCTTCGATTGAGCCCTCAAGTTAACAAGCTGCTGCTCCTTTTTTGCAATCTCAGAATTTCTTGCATATATCTCAACCTCACGTCCTATAACGCAAAAAGCAATTGCGCATATCACCAAAGCGTAAAACAAGACAACATTAAGATTAACTGCCCTTTTCTCCTGCTTTTGCTTCACCTCGGCAGTCTTCTTTGCAACATCCTTGCTCTCCTGCTCATAATAATCATAATCGTACGCTAAATTCCCCGATACAACAGGTCGCATATTTTTATCCTCCGTTTCGTAATCTCAACACTTTATTGTATATTTATCTTATAAACATTTTTATTTCTTCTCAAAAATTCTAAGCTTCGCACTCTTTGACCTTGAATTTCTCAAAAGCTCCTGCTCGCTTGCAACTATTGGCTTTTTTGTTATAATCTTTCCTTTTGAAGTCTGATTACAAACGCAAACAGGAAACTCCTTCGGGCATACACAGCCCTTTGCCAGCTCCGCAAAAGTATCTTTAACAATTCTGTCCTCAAGCGAATGGAACGTTATAATCGCAAGCCTTCCTTTTTTATTCATTCTTAAAACAAAATCACAAATCGTTTTACTTATAATTTCAAGCTCGCCGTTTACCTCAATTCGTATTGCCTGAAAGGTCCTCTTAGACGGATGCCCGCCCTCTGCTCTTGCCGCCGCAGGAATAGCCGCCTTTATAACCTCCGTCAGCTCAGCCGTCGTCTTTATCGGCGCATCGCTTCTGCGAGCGCAGATAAACTCCGCAATCCTCTTTGCCCAACGTTCTTCTCCGTACTTATATATAATGTCCGCAAGCTCATTTTGACTATATCCGTTAACAACATCAAATGCACTTTTTTCTCTTCTGCGGTCCATCCTCATATCGAGTGGCGCATCATGTATATAACTAAACCCCCGCTCTGCTTCGTCAAGCTGATACGACGAAACCCCCAAATCAATCAGCGCACCGTCTATTTTTTCAATACCATTCTCATCTAAAATTTTTATAATCTCAGAAAAATTATTGTGCGCATATATTATTTTATCTCCAAAAGGCGCAAGCCTCTTCTTAGCGGCACAAATCGCTTCCTCGTCCTGGTCTATTCCAACCAAACGCCCTTCTCCAATCCTTTGCGCAATCTGCAAGCTATGCCCTGCACCGCCCAGCGTTGCATCAACATATATGCCGCCCTCTTTTATATTCAGGCCTTCTATACATTCATTAAGCATTACGGGAATATGCTCAAACTGCATCAATTTTCACATCCTACAAAAAATTTTCTCCCGCTACTAAAAGTCAAGCCCGATTTCATTCATAGTTTCAAGAATGTTTGAAAAGTCGAAGCTTTCTTCCTTTTCGTTCCACTTATCCAAATCCCAAATCTCAAATCTGTTTCTTACTCCCAGCACCTTGACGTTTTTAACAATCCCCGCATAGGCACGCTGCTTTTGAGGAATGTTAATTCTTCCAAGCTTATCCGTTTCGCACTCAGCAGTATTCGCCGTAAAATTTCTTACGAAATCCGCCGCCTTTTTGCTTGTTACGGTAGGAAGCTGCGCAAGCTTATCATAAATCTTTATCCATTCATTTTCGGGATACACAAACAGACATGCATCGGTTGTTCCTTTTGTTACATAAAACTTCTCGCCTTCGCTTCCATCACGAAACTTAGACGGCACACTAACTCTGCCCTTAGCATCAACTGTGTGGTCATATTCACCAATAAACACGTCTATCACCTCCCGAAATTTTTTATTCTCTCATTTTAATACCAAATGTTAAAAATTTTTCCACTTCTATACATTTTTTAACACTTCTTTCCCCTTTAGTGTAATTTTACACTATCTTTACAAATATATCAAGAGTTTTTTAAAAATTTTTTAAATTTTTTTTGGTTTTTTTTATAAAAACTATCAAATCAGTATTTTTTTTGGTTTTTTTGCATAATTTTGACCCCCTTTTTTTGAGCATATTTTCGCTCTTGATAAAATTTTCATTATATTGTATAATAAATGCATATAATAAATCACAGTTGAATAGCATTTATTTTTTGAATGCAAACTCAATATTTTTAATTTTTTTAAAAAATAAAATATTATTAGAAAACAACATTTTAGAAAATAACATTGCGCAGATAAGATTTTTATCTCCGCTAAAAAAGAATTGAGGAATTTTATGTTTGAAAACGAAATAAAAAAAGAACGCGCAATTCTTTCAGGCGTTCATACTGGAAGCTTAGATATTTTATCCGATACAACCGATGAGTCTCTTGCCGAGCTTGAGGAACTTGCGAAAACCGCAGGGGTTGAAGTTGTTGCAACCTGCGTCCAGAACAGACCCTCGCCCGACAACGCAACATATATCGGTGAAGGCAAGCTTGAAGAGATAAGGCTTTGCGCCTCCTCTGCAGATGCTGATACAATAATTTTCGATGATGAATTATCTCCTATGCAGGTCAGAAATATTTCGGATGCTCTCAATATGAAGGTTATCGACAGAACAATGCTCATTCTTGACATTTTTGCTTCAAGAGCAATAACAAAAGAGGGTAAAATCCAAGTTGAGCTTGCTCAGCTTAAATATATGCTTCCGAGATTGGTCGGAATGGGAACGGCACTTTCAAGGCTTGGCGGTGGAATTGGAACAAGAGGTCCGGGCGAAACAAAGCTTGAAACAGACAGACGTCATATACGCAGACGAATAGAATATCTCTCAAATGAGCTTAAGGACATCTCTGCTCACAGAGAGCTTTTGCGTTCAAGGCGAAAGAAGGACGGCAAGCCCATTGTTGCCTTAGTAGGGTATACAAATGCGGGAAAATCTACCCTTTTAAACTATCTGACAGGCGCAAGCGTTTTGGCAGAAAACAAGCTTTTTGCAACTCTTGACCCAACGCAGAGAAGCTTAGTTTTAGAAGATAGCCGACAAATCTTAATTGTTGATACTGTAGGGTTTATAAGAAAGCTTCCCCACCACCTTGTTAAGGCGTTTAAATCAACGCTTGAAGAAGCGGCTCTTGCCGATGTATTAATTCACGTTATCGACAGCTCCAACCCCGAATTTCAAAATCACATAATGGTTGTAAATTCGATTTTAGCTGAGCTTGGTGCAAGTGGAAAACCAACAATTGCAGTTTTAAATAAAACAGACCTTTGCGAGGATGAAGCATTTCTCCCAAAATCGATAGATTCTGCGACAAAAACAGTTATGACAAGCATAACAAATAATATCGGAATGGATAAATTGATTGAGGCGATAAATGATACCGTACCCGGCAAAAAGCAGAAAACAACCCTGCTTATTCCATATAGCGAAGGCGCAATAATAACCATGCTCCATAACGACCAGCTCGTTTTGGCAGAGGAATATACTAACGACGGAACAAAAATAACAGCACTGATAGATGAAATTTGCTATACAAAGCTTAGAAATTACATTCTGAGGGGACAAGATTTATGTTAAAAGATTACAAAACAATAAGGCAGAGCGCATCTGCCGAATTTATAGAGAAAAAAAGCAGGTTTATTGCTACGGTACGCCCCGTTTCAACAGAAGCAGAGGCGCTGAAGCTCATCGAGGATATGAAAGGAAGATACAGCGATGCAAGCCACAACGTTTACGCCTATATAATAAGCGAAAACAATATCTGTCGCTACAGCGATGCAGGCGAACCTTCAGGAACAGCGGGCTTGCCCGTTTTAGACGTTTTAAGAAAGGAAAACTTAACCGACGTTGCAATCGTTGTAACCCGCTATTTCGGGGGGATTCTGCTTGGCGGTGGCGGACTTGTCCGCGCATATTCCGCAAGCGCAAAAAAGGGCATTGATGCGGGAATGATAATAACAAAAACGCTTTGCAACGTTATAAAAATCCAATCCGATTATACAACCTTTGGAAAGGTTCAATACGAAACTGTCGATATGGGCTATACAATCAAAGATATTGTATACGAAGCAGATGTTACAATTTATGTTTACTGCAAATCAGACCTTACCAACTCTTATATAAAACGTATAAATGATATAACAAACGCAAGAGTTAAAATAGAAATTGCAGGCGAAGAATATTTAAGCATCGAGGACAAGGCTTAAAGCAATACTTAAACCAAGGATGGTCATTTAATGAAGCTAACAAAAAAACATACTTTAATTGCAGGTTTTACGGGGTACATAGTGCAGGCGCTCGTAAACAACATTGCTCCCCTTTTATACGTTACATTTCAAAAGGAATTTGCAATAACTCTCGACAAAATCGGATATATCGCATCAATAAATTTTTCCGTACAAATTTTAGTTGATTTGATGTGTGCACGCTATGTAGACAAAATCGGCTACAGAAGGTGCATTTGTATTGCACTTATCTTAGCAAGCGTAGGCGTTGCAGGGCTTGGCATTTTCCCATACATTTTCCCAAGCGCATACCTTGGAATAATTTTTTCAACTATTATAAGCGCAATCGGCGGCGGTGTATTAGAGGTTGTAATAAGTCCTATTGTTGAGGCAATACCCGGCAATGCAAAAAGTGCCAAAATGAGTCTTCTTCATTCTTTTTACTGTTGGGGACAGGTTGGAGTAGTTGTTTTATCAACGCTATTTTTTATATTTGCAGGAATTAATAATTGGAAATTCTTGTGCTTTCTTTGGACAATAATTCCGCTGACTAATTTTGTTTTATTTTTAAAAGTACCAATTTGGCATTTGGTCGAAGACGGGGTTTCAATGCCGTTTAAAGAGCTTATTTCAAAAAAGCTTTTTTGGTTATTCTTTGTACTTATGCTTTGTGCGGGTGCATCCGAGCTTGCAATGTCGCAATGGTCAAGTCTTTTTGCAGAGCTTGGCTTAAAGGTATCAAAGTCGGTTGGCGATATACTCGGAATGTGTTGCTTTGCAATTTTGATGGGCGTTTCTCGATTGTATTTCGGCTTTAACTCGCAAAAGCTAAAGCTTGAAAACGGCATTCTTTTAAGCAGCGTGCTATGCATAATTTCATATTTATTAACGGCTTTTTCGCCGTCGCCGCTTCTTTCTTTGATAGGATGCTCGCTATGCGGACTAAGCGTTGGATTGATGTGGCCCGGCACATATAGTCTTGCTGCAAAGGTTTTCCCAACGGGCGGAACAACAATGTTTGCAATTTTAGCGTTTGCAGGGGATATAGGTTGCTCAACAGGACCTACCCTTGTTGGAACAATTTCAACATTTATCCAAAATATCAACAAAAATATTTTTCCTTCTCTTATTCACGGAACAGATATAACCGAAATCGGACTTAAAATAGGTCTGTCTGTAATGTTTGTTTTTCCGCTTGCAATGCTTATATCGGTAGTATTGTTAAAACGAAAACACCGCTAGGTTATCGTTGAATTTGTTTGGCAAGCCGTTGCCCATTTTTATTGATTTCATAATCGTAATAAGATTCCATTTTTACTGTTTCGCCATTAACAGTAATTTTGCTTCCTTCTTCTGCAACAATTAAAATGTTAACTTGTCAATAATGAAATCCGTCTTTTATCCGCCGTAGGCGATTTCATATGCGTAGCAGATTTCATCCACCGCAGGTGGATTTCTTCCGTCTGTTAAGACGGATTTACATGAAAAAAGAACTTTTGTCGGTAGACAAAAGCTCTGTTTTTCATGGTGGAGGCGAGGAGAGTCGAACTCCTGTCCGAAAACATATCCGCATAGGCGTCTCCGGGTGCAGTTTGTGGTCAAAATTCCCTTCGTTATAAGTCCGCAAACAAACTTATAACGTCAGTAGCTTCATTAGTCATGTTCGGCGCAAAGCTTAACCGAATCACGTTCACTGCAAAATGACGCCCTGTCCCGAGCTGCAGTCTTCTCAGGCAGAACGGCCGCCGTTAATTAGGCAGCGTAAGCTAAATCTTTATTAGCGTTTATATTTAAAAAATTGAGCTTTTAAAGTGGCGCCCAACCACTACCCGCTTCCCACGGTTCAACGTCCCCGTCGAAACCGGTACGCCCCCATATATATTGTAAATAAATTCATTTGCAATAATTAGTATACCACATTTTTTCAATTTGTCAACAGGAAACATATTGAAGTGTGTGTATAATATTTATATATTCTTTCAGCATTATTTTAATACTGCTCAATCAAATATTTTTATTTATTCCTTTCCCTCAGCGCCCTCTCTATATCACGCTTCGCATCTCTTCTTGCTGCATCCTCTCTCTTATCGTAAAGCTTTTTACCTTTGCATACCGCAAGCTCAACCTTAACCTTGGAATTTTTAAGATACATACTCAAAGGCACAAGCGAATACCCCATCTGCGCCGTTATGCCAATCAATTTTCTTATTTCATTTTTATGCAAAAGAAGCTTCCTTACTCTAAGCGGGTCTTTATTAAAAATATTCCCCTTTTCATAGGGACTTATATGCATCCCATGCACAAATATTTCTTCCGTTTTGCTGACACTTGCATAAGAATCCTTTAAATTAACGCTTCCCTGACGAACAGATTTAACCTCTGTTCCAAAAAGCTCTATTCCCGCCTCATAAACGTCCTCAATAAAATAATCATGTCGTGCTTTTTTGTTTTGAGCAATTATTTTTTTAGCATCGTTTGCCATAGCTATCTATGCTCCCTTCATTTTCTGCTTGTAAATATTTTATCACATAATTACTATATTTTCAAGAGTTTTTGTCATTTTGAACAAAGCTACATTTTAATTTTATACAAAAGGAAAAATTTTAAACATATTTGTAAAAAAATACTTTGTTTTTTTCTTAAAATAGTGTATAATAAATTAGAATTATAATAAAGTGATACAATGGTAAAGTTTTTCTATAATTTAAATTTATAATATAACAAACTCAAGCTTGAAAGACAAGTTTGAATCGAAAGGAGTTTAATTATGACAACAAACAAAGCAGTTTTAACTTGGCTTGACGAAATGAAAGCTATGTGCAAGCCTGAAAACGTAATTTGGATTACAGGTTGCGAAAACCAGCTTGAAGAACTAAGAGCTGAGGCTGTTGCATCGGGGGAAATCTTGAAGCTTAACCAGGATAAGCTTCCCGGCTGTTATTATCACAGAACAGCAGAAAATGACGTTGCTCGTGTTGAGGACAGAACATTTATCTGTACTCCTACTGAGGAAGAAGCAGGTCCAATTAACAATTGGATGGACCCTGCTGAAATGTATGCAAAATTAAAGAAATTGTACTCAGGTGCAATGGCAGGAAGAACGATGTATGTTATTCCTTATTCTAAGGGTCCTATTGGCTCTCCGTTTTCTAAAATCGGTGTTGAGCTTACAGACAGCATCTATGTTGTTTTAAACATGGCTATTATGACAAGAATTGGCGATAAGGTTATGGAAGCTTTGGGCGACAGCGACGATTTTGTTAAGTGCTTGCATGCTAAGAAAGATGTAAATCCTGAGGACAGATATATTGTTCAGTTCCCACAGGATAAAACAATTTGGTCTATCAACTCTGCTTACGGCGGTAACGTTTTGCTTGGCAAAAAATGTTTCGCACTAAGAATTGCTTCTTACCTTGGTAAGAAGGAAGGTTGGATGGCTGAGCATATGCTTATTTTGGGTCTTGAAAATCCTCAGGGCGAAGTTAAGTATATTTGCGCCGCTTTCCCATCAGCTTGCGGAAAAACAAATCTTGCAATGCTTATTCCTCCTGCATATTTAAAGGAAAAGGGCTACAAGGTTTGGACAGTAGGCGATGATATTGCTTGGTTAAGAATTGGTCCTGACGGCAGATTATATGCCATCAACCCTGAAGCAGGCTTTTTCGGCGTTGCTCCTGGAACAAGCGAGAAAACAAACTTTAATGCTCTTGCTGCAACAAAGAAAAATACAATCTTTACAAACGTTGCTATTAATAATGAAGACAATACAGTTTGGTGGGAAGGTTTGGATAAGAATCCTCCTGTTGATGCAACAGAGTGGAAGGGTGCAAAGGTTAACGGAAAAGAATTTACTGCCAAAGGCGGTAAGCTTGCTCATCCTAACTCAAGATTTACAGCTCCTGCAATCAACTGCCCATGTATTTCAAAAGAATTTGAAAATCTTCAGGGTGTTCCTGTTGAAGCTATCGTATTCGGTGGCAGAAGAGCAAAAACTGCTCCATTGGTATACCAGGCAAGAGATTGGCAGCACGGCGTATTCGTTGGTGCAACAATGGCATCTGAAACAACTGCAGCTGCTGCAGGTGCAGTAGGCGTCGTTCGTCGCGACCCAATGGCTATGAAGCCATTCGTTGGCTACAATATGGCTGACTATTTTGCACATTGGCTTGATATGGGTAAGAAGATTGACCCTGAAAAAGCACCTAAGATTTTCCATGTAAACTGGTTCAGACAGGACGAAGAAGGCAACTTTATGTGGCCCGGATTTGGCGACAATATGCGCGTTCTTCTTTGGATTTTGGACAGATGTGCAGGTAAAGCTGATGCAGTTGAAAGCCCAATAGGATATTTGCCTGAGGTTAAGGACATCGATATTACAGACCTTGATATGAACTTAGACGTATTAAAAGAGCTTTTGACAGTGGACAAAGAGGTTTGGTTAGAGGATGTTGCAAACCAGAAAGAGTACTTCGCTCAGTTTGGTGATAGGCTTCCACAGGCTATCAAAGACGAGCTTAACAAGCTTGAAAGCAACTTGAAATAATAAAAATCATACAAACATAAATATTAAAAAAACCGAAGCAGTTGATAAAACTCAAATTGCTTCGGTTTTTATTATTATTAAAATAGCAAGCTTTTTGCTCTACTCAAGTAAACACTGATTAAATAGCAAATTTCAAAAACAGTCCTCCCCCCACGCTACCGCGTGCTAAACTGGCTTAACTGCAAGATTTTTTTGCTCCCTTGCCTAAAGGGAGCTGTCAGCGAAGCCGACTGAGGGATTGTAAAAATAACAATTAATCATCGTTTACTCAAGCCAAAAGCCGTCTTCTTACTTATTTACTTAACAATTTAATCAATTCAAAAAATTTCGGAAAGGAAATATCAACCATATTTGGCTCGTCTATTGAACTGTCTCCGTCAGCCGCAAGCGCAAGAATTGCCATACTCATTGCAATTCTATGGTCGCCATGCGAGCAAAAATTCGCTCCCTTAACCGTTGATGCACAGCAAATAGTTATTCTATCTTCCGTTTTCTTTACATAAGCGCCTGCCTTTTCAAGCTCCTCTGCGATACTGTCTATTCTGTTCGACTCCTTAACCTTAAGCTGAGATGCATCTTCTATAACAGTTTCACCTGATGCATACGCCGCCGCAACTGCAATAACAGGAAGCTCATCAATCAATCTTGGAATAATACTTCCGCTAATTTTTATGCCCTTTAACGACGACGAGCGAACCCTTATATCACAAACAGGCTCGGATGCAAAATATTTGGTATTAATAATTGATATATTTGCTCCCATATCAACAAGTACATCAATTATTCCGCTCCTCGTATGATTTATTCCAACGTTTTTGATTGTAATATCCGAATTTTTTGTTATGCACGCTCCAACTATAAAAAATGCCGCCGAAGAAATGTCCCCAGGAATATCAATACTGACTCCATTAAGTCTTTCACACGGATGAATCAAAATTTCATTTCCTATTCGATTTATTGGCGCACCCATATATTTTAACATTAATTCCGTATGATTTCTGCACGGAATCGGCTCACGTATCGTGCTCGCATCGTCTGAAAACAGCGATGCCAATACAATCGCAGATTTAAGCTGCGCCGAGGCTTCAGGCAATGTATAATTTATACCATTAAGCTTAGCTCCGAAAATTTTAATCGGACACGCCTCTCCATCTATCTTTGCACCCATCATTCCAAGAGCTTGTTTAATATGTCCCATAGGGCGATTTCTTATTGAGTTATCGCAATCTATAACAGATGTAAACCTTTGTGCTGCCAAAATTCCCGCAAGCAATCTTAGGGTTGTTCCCGAATTGCCAACGTCTAAAACCTCAGTAGGGGGCAATAACCCACGCATGCCATTTCCGTGTACGCAAACGTCATTTCCTTTTATTTGCACTTTTACACCCAGCTTTTCAAAGCACGAAACAGCCAACAAGCAATCCGCTCCGCTTAAAAAGCCGCTTATTGTTGTTTTTCCATTTGCCAGCGCACCAAGCATAATCGCTCTGTGAGAAATTGACCTGTCGCCGTCAACAGTAAATTCGCCATTAAGCGAATTTACACTATTTATTTTCATCTAACCAATCCCTTGTGAAAAATTATAAATCAAGCTTTAAGTCGCCATTTTTTATCCATCCAAGCTTTCTGAAACACTCCGAAATTGCAAGAGTTATAACAGCAGGAAGAACAAAGCAAACCAAAGCAAGTCCAATCCATCCAAACGTATCAAGCCCTCCGGACATAACGCCTATAGGACCAACAAGACCGCAAGTTCCCATTCCTGATGCAACAGGAACAGAATTTGTCATTTTAAACACACAGGTTGCAATAGGACCTGTTATTGCCGATGTAATTACAGGCGGAAACCATAAAACAGGCTTTTTTGACAAATTACCCATTTGAAGCATTGACGTTCCCACGCCTTGCGCAACAAGACCTCCGACGCCGTTCTCACGGAAGCTCATAACTGCAAAGCCAATCATATGCGCACAGCAGCCCGCTGTTGCCGCACCGCCCGCAAGCCCAACAAGACCGATTGAAGCGCATATTGCCGCAGAGCTTATAGGAAGAGTTAGTGCAATACCGATTGAAACAGAAACCAAAATTCCCATTACAAACGGATGGTATGTTGTACATTCAACAATAAATTTTCCAAATGCAACAACCACCGTTGTTATCGGCGCACCTAACCATAGAATAACCGCTGTTCCTACCGCAATTGTTACAGTAGGCGTTATTATTATATCCAATTTAGTTGTTTTTGAAACAAGCTTTCCCGCCTCGCAAGAAAGAAGCGTAGCAACGTATACTAAAAACGGACCGCCCGCACCAATTGATGTAGCGCCGAATCCAACTGCACACAAAGAAAACAAAACCAAATTTGGTGCTTTAAGCGCAGCTCCTATTGCAACAGCCATTGCGCATCCCTGCGCACCAATTCCAAATGTTTTCATTTTAAGGAAAAATTCTACCTTAGTATAATCATAAATTGTTCCAAAAATTGTTGCGATAAGCAAAGATGCAAACAAACCCATAGCCATCGCTCCGAAGGCATCAACAAAATACACCTTTGGCGATAAAGTTATGTTCCTTTCCTTGAAAAAACCTGCCATTAAAAACACTTCCTCGTTATGTAATAGAATATATACAATTATTTTGTATATTGACATCTATTATATAACAAAACCTTTAAAAAAACAATTAGCAAAGTGCGACAAAAAACATTTGAAAGCACTTTGCTATTAGTTTAAATTGTTTATAATCGGCTTTCAATAATTATTATTGGCAAACCGAGTTAAAATATTCAAGACTTTTAAAGCTCTTTTCGCTTATATGAACAAGCATCTTATCCGCAAGCTTTGAAAGAATTAAAATATTACTCCTATCAAGAGCGAAACTATATATTTTTGAAGCATCATATAAGAGTATGTACCTCAACGCAAGCACTACGGAATTTGGAATTTTAGTCAGCCCCTCGCCACACTTTTCGCAAAGCAATCCGCCCTTTTCCGCCGAAAAGTGGCAAACATTTTCACTTTGGCACGAAACGCAACACGATGCCTCAATTTCATAACCAATCATAGACAAAAATTTTATTTCATAAACCGCCTTCATTAAAAACAAATCTCTGTCCTTTGAAGATAGGATATGCATTGTATTTAAAAGAAAGCTCAGCACTTCCTTCTCAGGTGATGCCTCAGGCAAAAAATATGACGTTATATCACATAAAAAAGAGGCTAAGGAAAGCTTTTCGAGCGATGTTGTTATATTATAGAAGCTGTTTATAAGCGTTGCACCCCGCAAAGTATACATACTTTTTCCCGCACACAGGCTAAATTCACTATAGCAAAAAAGAGAGGCCGCTTGCCCTTGATGGCTTTTATATTTTCTTGCACCCTTCGCAATTGCAGTAACAACCCCGAGTTTTTCCGTAAAAACAGTTAAAATTCTATCCGCCTCACCATAATTTCTTTGCCGCAAAACAAATCCTTTGGTAATAATCGTATCCAATATTTTCACCAATTTTCCAAATATATTTTCATTTTTTCTCAACTACGCAAAGCAAAGATTGAAAACCATCCTCTGTTTCGCTGTTGCTTAAAAAAACCGAAAAATCCGTTTCCTCTTTTAGCACCAAATAATCGTACACGCTACCGCTTTTTAAAAACCTTTGCCACATAAACTGCTCAAACATTTTAATTCCCTCCATAAAACCTTTGATAGTTTTATGATTTGCGAATTCAAAAGCTAATATACTGTAACAATTTTCTAGTTGTCGCTATAGCCAAAATTTTTCATAAGATAATTGTTGTTTCTCCAATCTGTTTTAACTCTTACAAAAAGCTCCAAATAAACCTTTTTTCCGAGCATTTTTTCAATATCCGTTCTTGCAAGCGAGCCAACACGTTTTAATACTGCGCCGCCCTTGCCGATTACAATTCCCTTATGCGACTGCTTTTCGCAATAAATACTTGCAAGGATTTCCGTTATTTGTTTTTTTTCTTTCATTTTTTCAATTTCAATGGCAATTCCGTGCGGAACTTCTTTATCAAGTATCCAAAGAAGCTTTTCTCTTATTATTTCAGCCGCAATCTGTTTTTCAGGCTGGTCTGTTATCATATCATCAGGGAAAAAGGCGGGTCCGGGTTGCAAATAGTGCCTTATTTCAAAAATCAAATTATCTATTCCATCATTTTTCTTTGCGCTTATCGGAATAATTGCCTCGAAATTATGAAGCCCCGAAAAATCCGCAATCAAGGGAAGAATTGTTTCCTTTTTAACAAGGTCAACCTTGTTTATAACTAAAATTGCAGGAACGCCAAGCGCTTTCAGGTTTGCCGCTATTTCACGCTCCGTTTCCGTTGGCAAAAGAGTTGCATCAACAACAAACAAAACAACATCCATCTCTTTCATCGACTCGTTTGCAACCTTAACCATATACTCGCTAAGCTTCGTTCTCGGCTTATGTATGCCCGGGGTATCGTTAAAAATAATCTGACAATCGTCCGCATTATAAATTGCTAAAATTTTATTTCTCGTCGTTTGAGGTTTATCCGAAATTATTGCAATTTTTTCGCCTACAATCGCATTTAAAAGCGTTGATTTTCCAACATTAGGCCTGCCTATTATAGACACAAAGCCCGATTTGAACTCATTATTCATCATATTTCTCCTATCTTGTAAGACCTATTTGCTTTAGCGCAAGCTCTTCCTTTTCTCTCATAACAAGGCGCGATTCTTCGCTGTCCTCGTGGTCGTATCCCAAAAGATGAAGCATAGAATGGGCACACAAAAAACCGATTTCCCGCTCAATGCTATGCCCAAACTCAACAGACTGCTCCTTTGCCCTCTCTAAGCTTATTACAATATCGCCCAAAAGAAGCCCCTCTTCTAAATCCTCATCACCACTTATGATATTATGCTCCTCATCAAATTCGAGCATCGGAAACGACAATACATCTGTAGCGCTGTCCTTTTGTCTGAATTCGTAATTAAGAGCGTGAATATTCTCATTATCCGTTATAACAACAGAAATCTCGCAATCAAGCTCAAATTTTTCACACTTCAAGACAGCCCCTGCAACATCGGTCAATATTTTTTCATATTCTTTAGTGAATGGGATTTTATCCTGCTCATTCTCTATATAAATTTCCATATTAAAAATTCCTCTTTTTAAAATCTTTTTTCTCGTTTTCTGCCTTAAAAACTTCTCTTTCTCTCTCCGCCTTTTCATAAGCCTTTATTATTTTTTGAACAAGCGGATGGCGAACAACATCCTTCTCCGTCAAGAAGCAAAAATCAAGCCCCTCAATATTTTTTAAGATTTTAGCCGCCTCTTTTAATCCTGATTTTTTCCCGTCGGGAAGGTCTACCTGAGTTATATCGCCCGTAACAACAGCCTTTGAGCCAAAGCCTATTCTCGTTAAAAACATTTTCATCTGCTCAGGCGTTGTATTTTGCGCCTCGTCTAAAATAATAAATGCATCGTCAAGCGTTCTGCCTCTCATATATGCAAGCGGGGCAACCTCAATCATACCCTTATCAAGATATTTAGAATACGAATCAGCACCAAGCATATCATACATTGCATCGTATAGCGGTCTTAAATAAGGGTCAACCTTCATCTGCAAATCCCCGGGCAAAAAGCCAAGCTTCTCTCCCGCTTCAACAGCAGGCCTTGTAAGAATAATTCGGTTTACCTCTTTATTTCTGAAAGCAGTAACCGCCGCCGCAACCGCAAGATATGTTTTTCCCGTTCCCGCAGGGCCAATTCCAAACGTTACGGTATTTTTATTTATTGCCTCTATATATTTTTTTTGCCCTATAGTTTTATTTTTTATTGGCTTTCCCTTTGCGCTTATGCATACAACATCTGCTCCCAAATTCGATAGTGTCCCCTCAAGCCCGTCTTCAACCATCGAAATAGTATAGCCAATGTTTTGCTCATTTAACGCCTCGCCCTTATCCAAAAGCGCACAAAGCTGCAAAATCACCTTAAATGCATTTTCACACGCATCGTCCTCGCCAAGTATTTTTAATTCACAACCTCGATTCAATATCTGAACATCAAAGCTTTTTTCAATAATTTTTATATTTGAATCAAAGCTTCCAAACAATGCACATATATCAACCGAGCAGTCCAAAGTGAAAATTTTTTCTGCCATGTACAATTTCACATCCGTTCAAACAATAAATACATTTATTATTATATAATATTTTTCAAAAAGTATCAAGTCTTTTTTTAATATTAGCGCTAATTGTTTTCCAATTTTTTCCCATCTTCATAAATCGGATTTAAAACCGGAACTTCTTTTCCAATTTGCTCTGTAAATTCCATAGTTAGCGTAACGGTATATGTATCATCCTCGTTTTTTATATAGCTGACCTTTCTCGCTTCCTCCCTGCTTTCTTCCAAAAGCTTTTCCTTTATTTTTGAATATAGCTCTTCCTCGGCATATTTTAGCATTTCTTCTTCTGAAAGAGTTTTCTTTTCAGGGGCAGTTTGTTTAAAGGTTTCCCTCTTTAAAGAAATTCCAATATCACGACCTAATACACTCAAATTCTCCTCGCTTTTTTCTTCAACAAAGCTTTCAAATTTATGATTTTTTTTGAAAAACATATTTATATCAAACCCAAAAACAGTAAGTGTTGTATATGTTTTTTTGTTTCCTGTTTCAACAAGGGGTGAAATTTCAAGTCTAAAATTATCTTCTTCCGTGTACCATGTTCTTGCAAAAACTTCGCCTGATGCTCTTGTATAACGAGGCTCAATATATTCGCTTGTAACAACTGAGCTTATCAAAAGCTGCCCCGCTAAAACGCTATCACCCTCCTTAACCTTTGCCGTTCCTGACGTTGCAACAACCGAGCTTATAACTCCGTCCTTTTCGGCTATAATATCGTGCGGGACACTATAGTCGGTTACGACAGGCGCTTTTCTTAGCTGAGATGTACTCACTATTGCCTTTGTTCCCTTTATATCAACCCATACCCAGCTAAGCTCCGATTCCTTTAGCAAAACATTATTTTTAAAAGCAAGCTGGTCTATCTTATTTTTCGGCGCACCAATATATATGCCCTCCTCCTTTAACGTTTGCATAAAATGATTTTTATCTGTATAGGTTAGTCCAACAACCTCTATCTTCCATATAAATTGCGACATTATTATCACAAACGCCGCACAAATTCCAATTCCCCAAAAGAAAAGCTTTCTCTTTTTATGTTTTTTTACAACTCTCCATAAGCCAACTTTTTTTACTATCGATACCCTCACGTCTGTTTTTTTTGCAATTTGCCTTATTTTTTTAAAATCATCTTTACTCATACATAGGCAAACAGTATTTTCGTCAATCTTTTGAATGTCCCAAACGGCAATTAACCTCGTCGTACAAATATTTATAAACCTCTCGCAAAAATCGCCGCAAACCTTTATCTTGACATAGCCTGCAAAATACCTTATAAGCCTTAAAAGCATAAATATCCTCCCGAAATCAACTAAATTCAACAGATGAAATTTTTCCGCAAACAGTTATCTCCTCTGCTGCAATCTGCGTTATAGATAAATCTGCCCCGCTTATGGCAACGGGCATTTTCGTAGTATTTAACTTTATGTGTGTTTCGCTATATGAAACAATCCCTCTGTAATTTTCAATATAAATTTCTTCATTTCCCAACATTATAAATCTGGGTGTATTAAAAATTATGTCCTTTGGCATATCAAAAGCGCCTGTTAATCGCTCTAACGGTGCCTTCGCATTATTTTTCTTCTTTGCCATAATTGTTAAACCATCCCTTTTCTTTTTTGTAATACTACTATTATTCAAATTCGTGATTAATTATGTTTTTTTATCATATACTTTAGCGAGGTGATTTCAAAAAATGAATTTCAAAAAAATCATTATGTGTGTATTTTTTATTGCCATAATGACATATATGATTTTGTTTCCCGAAAAAGCTGTTTTTGCATCAAAACATTCACTGCTTTTGTGCTACGAAGCAATTTTACCCTCTCTTTTCGTATTTTTAATATGCTCATCATTTTTAACCAAAATAGGCTTTGCAAACATTTTAGAAAAGCCGTTTTCAAAAATTATGAGCCCTCTGTTTGGTATAAGCGGCAAGGGGGCTCTTCCTATGATTTTAGGCTACATAAGCGGCTACCCCATAGGCTCAGTATGCATTTGCGAAATGTATAAGGCGGGCGATTTAAAAAAGCGTGAGGCAGAAAAAATGCTTGGCTTTTGTAACAATGCAGGACCATTATTTATAATAGGAAGCATAGGTCTTACTCTTCTCGGCAACAAGCATATAGGATATATTCTTTATGGGTTTCATATTCTTTCTTCTGTTATCGTCGGAATTTTATTTAGATTTTTTGTTAAAACTAATACTGCAGATAAATACGATTGTAATACAAGCATTTTTGGTATAAGACTTTCAAACGCCGTAACAGAAAGCATTTCCTCATCAATTTCTTCTATATTAACGATTTGCGCCTATACTGTTTTATTTTCGGTTATCATCTCTATGTCATTTGATTTTTTTCCCGCCTCAAAGGAAAGCCTTATACTTAGAGGCATTGTAGAAATAACAAACGGAATTTCAAAAATTTGCGATACTGATGTTTTTTTTGATGGCGTACAATCAAAACTTCCCATCATATCATTTATCTTAGGCTTTGGCGGGTTTTGCGTTCATTTGCAAGTAATAAGCATCGTAAAAAAAGCAGGCCTTAAAACAGACCTCTATTTCGTTGGAAAAATTATTCAGGCTTCACTTTCGTCCTTGTTTGTATTGACATATATTAGTATGTAGTGATATAATGGATTCATACGATGTATGAACTCAACTAATCTTGCCCATTCGGGCAAGTGAAGTTATCTTCGATAGTGAAGTTTAACAAGTTAAGTGAAGTTTCGCCTTACGGCGAAGTGGCAAACTTAACTTCACTTTGAACTGTGGTTCAAAACTTCACCAAAAAGGCTTCTCCTTGAGGAGAGGCTCCGACGAAGGCGGTGGTGAGGTGTAGGATACGAAGTATCCGTTAATTTCTTCCACCTCATCCGTCAAACCTTACGGTTTTGCCACCTTCCCCTCGAGGGGAAGGCTTGAACAAGTGGTATCTAAGTCGTGGTACTTTTATATAATATTATAAAAATTAGCTTTATAAAATAAGCTAAAAAGAAAGGATGATTAATTTTGAAAAAATTGTTTTTAATATTTATTAGTGTTCTTATTTGCTTTAGCTTTGCCTCCTGCAATAAAAGCGATGCTACGCCAAACAAGACATCTGCCGTTTCAATCGAACAGCCCGAAATCGGTAAGGATAAAAAGGAAGCAACAATCTATATCGGAAGAAGCAATACTTTTTCTCCCTACAAGGTTTCATACGAGGAAACCTTAACACCTGAGCTTCTTTTAGAAAAAATTGAAGAGCTTACAGGTTGGGATTTAACTCTTTTTGAAAATGTTATTTCGGAAAAAAACGAAATGTATGTTAATTTTTCAAAGCAGAGCTCTGTCTATAGCGGTGATGCAAAAAATGCAAAAGGTGAGTTTGCAATTGAAAAAAAAGACGATTTGATTTCCACTATTTTAGATAGCGTTTGCAAAACTCTTCAAAGCAACTTCGCAGACCCCGCTCTTGGTGAGTCGGACAAGCCTGATATAACATACAGCTGCGAGGGTGAGCCTATAGACGTTGGCGGCAGTATAGTTCTAACAGATATTGCGTATTCGTCAAAGGCTGTCGAAAAATATAACGATGCTCAATTTACTGAATTTTTAACAAATCAATTGTCGAATTATTATGAATCAACCCAAACATCTTACGAAAAGGTTCGGGAAGTATATGAAAATGGCAGTCTCATTTATGTATATGCGGCTATTAATAATCAAACCAAGGAGCAACATGCTCTCTATGGCGTAACGAGTGATATGCTGAAATTATACGAATTTGACGGCGAAAATATGGAGCTTCTTTTAGATTTCAGCCAATATATAGACTAAAAAAAAATGCAAAGGCAATCACATCAAACTGCCTTTGCATTTTTTAAAATTATAAATTGTTTTTTTCAAAAATCGTTTCTTTTCCGTCTAAAAAAGCATGAACAACCTCTCCGTCTGCATGCATATAATCATAATTAGTTTTAACAACAACCTTATACCTATCCTGTTTTAAGCTTATTATTCCAAATCGTCCGTCCGCCTCAGCTATAAACAAGCTATCTCCTATGTAAATTATTTCTTCATACAAAAACGGTGCCAAAATATTTTCGTCCTTATTTATAATTCCGTATGCCTCAGAATTGCCGCAAGGAATTGAGCAAATCAAATATCCATCCTCGAAACGATTCAACGTTTTATACTCAATTGAAATTACTTCCTCCCCGCTTATATCAATATATCCAAACTTTTCTCCTATGCTGACCATCGCCAATCCGTCTTCAAAATCTTGCGCCCAATCGTACATAAGCGGCATAATAAAAAATCCATAATCCGTTATATAGCTGTATTTAGAATCAATTCTCACAGGGCAAAGTCCGTCAGAAAAAGTGCCCGCTCTCTCGTATATCATAGGAGTCATCTTTTCTCCACTCGGCGATATAAACCCATACTTTCCATTTATGCAAACCTTTGCAATTCCGTTTGAAAACGGAGTAGCAATATCGTATTTAAAGTCTATAACCGTTTTCCCCTCGTAATTTATATATCCATATTTGTTATTTTTGCAAACGGCAGCCAAACCCTCGCTAAATTCAAACGCATCATCATATTCAGCAGGAATTGAAATTCTTCCAAATCTATTTATATACCCATATTTGTCATCAACTTCAACAAGAGCCAAACCCTCTGAAAAGCCCGAAATATATTTATACGCCGATGTTTTTGAATTAAAAGCCTCCGCTCCTATTCTGTTGATAAAAAACGAGCGTCCCTTCCTGTTCACCAAAGCATATCCTTCGGAAAAATCCTCTGCATAGTCATATACACATCCAATTTTCACTTTGCCATAAGCATCTGCAAACCCATATTTTTTATATCCGTTAACCTCTTGCGTAACAACCTTTAGCGAAATTGGGCTTTCTGCAAAAACAGGCTTAATAAAAAAAGCAAGAAACAAAATCAAAGGCAGTAAAATTTTTTTCACATAACTTACCCCCCAGCTTAACAAATTCAATTCTTTATATATCTTTTAATAAATTCTCTTTCACACAATTTAAGTTTATTACTAAAAATTCATTTTGTCAATATAATTTTATAAAATATATGCCGCAAAGCGTGCAACCTCCCTTTTATATTGACAAAAATATATCGTGATGGTATAATGAGTTCATACGATGTATGAACTAAACTAAGTTTGCCCATTCGGGCAAGTGAAGTTATCTTCGATAGTGAAGTTTAGCAAGTTAAGTGAAGTTTCGCCTTACGGCGAAGTGGCAAACTTAACTTCACTTTGAGCTTTGGTTCAAAACTTCACCAAAAAGGTGGCATCAAACCATTCACTAATTATATAATTTATTTATAGGTCAAGTAAATATTTAATAGGCGGTGTTAAAGCATGAAAAAATGCGGAGCTATTATCGTTGCCGCAGGTGTCGGCAGACGTATGAACTCAAACAAAAACAAGGTTTTTCTGCCTTTGAAGAACGTTCCTTTGCTTGCAAAAACACTTACGGCTTTTCAAAATTGTAATAAAATAGGCGGAATTGTTGTTGTAACAAGAGACTGCGATTTTGATGAAGTTTTAAAAATAAAAGCAGATTATAATATAAGCAAGCTTATTAAAGTAACAATGGGCGGCAATGAAAGGCAAGAGTCTGTTCTAAACGGGTTGGAGGCTCTTGGCAACGATTTTGATTTCGTTGCCATACACGACGGCGCAAGGTGTCTTGTAAGCGAAACAGATATTTTAAGCTGCATAGCAGATGCAGAAAAGTATGGTGCGGCGGCTCTCGGTGTACCAGCTAAGGACAGCATAAAAAAAATTGATGAGCTCGGCTTTATAGAGTGCGATATAGACCGAAAAACAGCCATCAATATACAAACTCCGCAAGTTTTTAAATACGACGAAATTTTATCTGCACACAAGCAGGCAAGAGAGCAAAGCCTGACGGTTACTGACGATACTGCACTCTACTCTTTCTTTGGAAAAAAGGTTTTCGTAACAATCGGAAGCTACGAAAATATTAAAATAACAACAAGAGAAGATATTGACCTTGCGCAGCTTATTTTAAACAGGGGGGAAACCGCGAAAGGAGCTGAAAACAAATGAGGATAGGACATGGATATGATGTACACAGGCTTGAGGAGGGTAGAAATCTAATTCTTTGCGGCATAGACGTTCCGTATAGCAAAGGGCTCTTGGGTCATTCCGATGCAGATGTTGCAACCCACGCACTTATGGATGCAATTTTGGGTGCGGCGGCTCTTGGCGATATAGGTCTTCTCTTTCCCGATAACGACAACAAATATAAGGATATATACAGTATTCTCCTTCTTAAAGAAGTTGTAGAAAAAATAAAATCAATTGGCTATACCGTTTCAAATGCGGATATAACAATTATAGCCCAAGAACCAAAGCTTAGAAATTTTATAGAGCAAATGCGTAAAAGCATTTCAAAAGCGTGCGAAACGGATATAGACAATATCAATATCAAGGCAACAACAACCGAAAAATTAGGCTTTGAAGGGGAAGGTCTTGCTATCAGCGCACACGCTGTTGTTTTAATTGAGAAGTATTAATTTGATAAGCTTGAATAAAAATTTTAAATTTTTTTTGCATTTTTCAAAAAAACACTTGACAAATAATAAATATATGTGTATAATGTATGTGTATAGACGTTATAATATAGTTTTTGTGGAGGTGAAAATGATGAAAAAGTATGAATGTCCCGATTTGGAAGTTGTTACATTTGAAGAAGAAATTATGTCAGACCTTGTTTTTAGTATTATAGGTAACGAAGATGGTGGCGAGTATTAATTTCTTAATTTTTTTCTGTAATCATTTTTAGGAGGATAGATAGTTATGAAGACATACGAGAGTCCGGTTGTAGATATAATTTCTTTTGAAGAAGAAATTATGTCAAACGTTGTTACAAGCATCCCCGGCATAGAAGATGGTGGAGATTTCTGATAAATCTTTGCTTTCTTGTGTTGATGTTGGCGTAACTTGTAGTTGTGTTTTTTACAATTTGGTTAATACGTAAAAAGTGGATGTTCTTTGAAAGAGCATTAACATCCGCTTTTTTGTTGTATAAAAATATAGTTTTGTTTTGTATCTAAAAAATATATGTGCCCGTAGCTCAGCTGGATAGAGTAACAGACTCCGACTCTGTAGGTCGTGCGTTCGAATCGCATCGGGCATACCAGAAAAAAGCACCTTGCTTATGCAAGATGCTTTTTTGGGCTAAATCCGTCTGCGGCGAAATAAATCCATCTATGGTGGATGAAATCTGCTAACGCTGACGAAATCGCCTGCGGCGGATAAAAGACGGATTTAATTTCATCAAAACGAAAGCTTGGATTTCACCGTGAGAGTATCGAACGATTTCATTGAAATTAAGTGTCATCTGAACAGTTCGCATCTTTCAAAAAATCGACAAGTTTTCAAAAAGCCTTGTCGATTTTTACTTTTTCTATTTCTTTTTCGCTCTTCACTAACAAATCCTGTCGATTATATCAATGAGTTTTTTACTTTACTATTATTGCAAGATATATCAACTATGCTAAACGGATTAAACAGCAAATGAAAGGACCATAGCTCAACTCCATACTCATCAGCGTATTTTCTCAAACTCTTATAATCCATATCAAGGCACCTATCATAAGACACCGACACTTCAATTGCATCTATTCCCACCTTCGCGCAATCTTTAAATAGCTTCGGACTTACCTCAGGTCCAACCTTGTCATAAAAAAGCTTCCCGCCCGCTAGAGACAATCCGTTTTTATGCATTTTTTCTCACATCTATACTATCTGTTTTCATTTTGAATTTCAGACAAAACAACTGCCGTATAAACAAAATTAGCCAGCCCACACACCGTACTCTTTATAAGCCTGAGCTCGGGGCTGTCAGGTTTTTCATCATGAATAGGCTCTCCGCCAAATGTAACCTGCAATGCATTTTCAAGTTCATCGCAAAACATATCATACGCTATATGCATTCTGTTTTTCTTTAACACCATATTTATCCCCGCGTGTATCCTTGTTATGGGAAAAAACTTTTTCAAAATGCATATAACATATAGAAAAGCAAGATTTTCTCTATTATATTTCTTATTTACAGGCGGGCTGATAATCTTCATCTTTACATAATTGTTTATCATCGAAGACGTTATAATCTTTTCATCCCCATAAAAAGGAATAACGTAATCCTCCAAAACGCTGACAAGCTGGTCTTTATATATATCTATTGTCGGCATTGTTTCATATCTTGGGCAACGATAGCTCAAGAAAGTTTCGTAAGACATCATACTACCCCATTTCAAAAATTATATTACCTAAAGTATAACACGAGAACGCGCAAATGTCAAGGCATCTTGCCTGTTTTAAGCCGTTTTGTGTGTATAAGTCGTATAAATAATACTTTTATTATTTTTTTATTTTAGTCGTTTTACCAATTTACACGCCGCTTTGCTTATGATATAATTAATACATACTTGCCACCGGGTAAGGAAATGCTTACGCATTCGTTTGCACATCGTTAGGTCTTAGAAGATGTGCAGTCGGGTGCTTATTTTTTTGGAGGAATTTATTTATGAGAAAAAAACTTGATTACTTTTCAAAGGTTGAAAAGCTTTTATGGCTTTTTTCCGTCTTATTTATACTTATTTCATTTTTATTGTTTGACAGAGAGAACCTCCTGACTTTTTTTGCATCACTTCTCGGCGTAACATCTCTTATATTCAATGCAAAGGGCAACCCCTTCGGTCAATTTCTTATGGTTATATTCAGCGTTATGTATGGCATTATTTCTTTTAGCTTTCGCTATTACGGTGAAATGATAACATATCTTGGTATGACTGCACCTATGGCAGTTTTTGCACTTATTTCGTGGCTTAAAAACCCATATAAAGGAAACAGAGCAGAGGTTGAAATCAATAAAATAAGCCGAAAAGAAACCGTTTTTATGTACCTTCTGACTGCAATTGTAACTTTTATTTTTTACTATATATTAAAATTTTTCAACACTTCAAATATAATTCCAAGCACACTTTCGGTAACAACAAGCTTTATCGCCGTTTATCTGACATTCAGGCGAAGCCCGTATTTTGCAGTAGCATACGCCTCAAACGATATTGTTTTAATAATTTTATGGGTATTAGCTGCATCTGAAAATATTTCATATTTATCCGTTGTAATTTGCTTTATAGTTTTCTTGGTAAACGATTTGTATGGATTTTTCAACTGGTTAAAAATGCAAAATCGACAAATGCAAAGGTGATAAGCTCGCCTTTGCATTTTTTTATATATCAAACATTTTAACAAATTTATTCTTCATCTTTTTTAAAATTAATCATATCTTTAATAATATATTGAGGTCTGTTTTTCGTTTCATCATATATCCTTGCAATATATTCCGACATAACCCAAAGCGAAAGAAGAATAACGCCGCTAAAAAACGTTAAAGCAACCATAAGCGACGTCCATCCCGGAGAAAGCTCATTTAGGGAAAACGCATAAGAAATCAACGCATATAACAAAATTACAAACGAAATTCCAATCGAAACAAACCCAACAAATCCAACAAGCTTTAACGGCTTTGTTGAAAATCCGATTATTCCGTCGAGTGCCAGCTTAATCATCTTTTTAAGCGGGTACTTTGTATTTCCTGCAAATCTCTCTTTTCTTTCGTACTCGAATGGGATTTGCTTATAACCAACCCAACTAAATAAGCCTCTTAAAAATTTATTATGCTCGGGAAGCGAATTAATAGTATCAACAACGCTTCGGTCTACCAATCTGAAATCGCCCGTATCGCTTGGGATTTCTACGTCGGAAAGTGCATTTAATGTCTTATAAAACATCTTAGCCGTCAAAAGCTTAAGCTTAGCCTCACCCTCACGAGTTTTTCGTTTCCCATATATAACGTCGTTGCCTTGCTTCCACAAAAAAAGCATCCTTTCAATAAGCTCAGGCGGGTCTTGCATATCGGCATCTATTATAACCACCGCATCGCCCGACACATATTTAAGCCCCGCTGTAACAGCCGCCTGATGCCCAAAATTTCTCGAAAAATTTATAACCTTAACGCATTCATCGCACGAAGCAATTTCAGCAAGGATTTTTCCTGTATTATCCCTGCTTCCGTCATTTATAAATATAATTTCATAGCTATATCCCGCAAGAGACTCCAAAACATTTTTTATGCGAAAATAGCACTCATTAGCAACCTCTTGCTCACAATACATTGGTATAACAACCGAAACCTTAGTCATTTTTATCAATCCCTCTTATAAATGGTCTGCTCATAAAGATTTCACCCTTACAAGCAGACCCTTTAATGTTTATTCTTTTATTTTGTAAAAACTGTTGCTCTGACGTCAATTAATTCTCCGAAAATTCCATATATTTCGTTTCTTATTTTAACTGTACGCAAAACATAGATAATGCTCATTAAGACAGAAATAATTTTTTTAATTTTAGATTTTTTTATATAACACCTACAATTATATTATAGTAAAATTTAGCTTCAAAGTCAATAGTAGTTTTAATTAAAGATGCGTTTTTTTCAATAAAAACAGGTGTTATAAAGCTTATTTCATCTTTATAACACCCTCCTCTGATACAATTGCATCCATAGCTACGTCATACGGCAAAATTTCAAACTCATCAAGAATTTGAAAATCGTAGCACACCCCAAGCTTATATGCCGTTGTATCCTTCAAAAACCTATCGTAATATCCTTTTCCAAAGCCAATTCTTCCCCCGACTCTGCTAAAACAAATCCCCGGAACTAAAACTAAATCAACCTCACCAAATTCACATTTTTTCTCACCCGACGGCTCAAAAATTCCATAAGCACCCTTTTTTAACACTTCCCCTATATACGCAAGCGAAACAGTATTTGTTTTCTCGTCGGTTATCGGCGCGGCAACCTTTTTATTTTGCTCTTTGCATTTTGAAATAACCTCTTTTAAGTCAACCTCGCCGAATGCCGCCATATATACGCATACAACATTTGCATTTTTAAATTCAGGCAATTCAAAAATATTCATAGAAATTTTATGACTGCTTAATCTCCGCAGGGCTTCGGGGTACGCCTTTCGTTTTTCTTTCATATCCTTTCGGATACTCTCTTTCGTATTTTCCGTTTTCTCCAAATTTAACACTCCGATATCAACTAAAACTTACTTTTGGATTTCTTCCCACATTTTGACTATTTCTCCTGCTTCATAGCTTAAAAACAGCTCAATATCTTTGTCAAAGACTGCCTCTAAATCTTCAAAAACATTTTTTGCCAATTCTTTGTCAACAACAACTTTGTCAAGCTTGTGTGTGTTTTTATTAATATACCCACGCACACCCATTGCTTCGCCGCTCAAAACGTCTATCAATGCATAAATTTTATAATCACCTTCATCGGCAATGTAGCTCAAGGCATCAGCGCCGTTGTCATCAAAAATGCTTTCATACGTTTTTCCTTCTGAAACAACCTTTTCTCCGTTTTCAACAACAATTGTTTTATCTGCGCCTGACATTTCCGTACAGTTATATGACTGATTTAAAATATTCATTTCAACCTTGCTAAAAGTAATTTTGTTTACCTCATCTGCCCCCAACGCAATCTTAATATTCCCCTTGCTAAAAGCAACAGAAAAATCTGCGGACGCACTTATAATAAATTCATTGGTCTTTCTCATTTCAGCGTTATATGCCTTAACAAAATCATCATCGCTTAAAATTACTGCCTTTGCCTCATCATCCCACGCAACATCAACTCCAAACGACTCAGCAATTGCCCTTGCAGGCACCATCGTTCTCGAATTGATAATCTTTGCCGCAACATCAAGCGCCACAGTATTTTCATTTGCAAAAAACTGCATTTCTCCTATTGTCATCCTTATTTTGACATCGCCTCTCGTTGCAGTTACGGTTTTAGTTGTATCGTCCCATTCTACCTCTGCGCCCATAGCCTCAAAAATTGCTCTCAACGGCACAAGCGTTCTTCCATTTTCAATGACAGGGGCAGAATCAAATAAAACTGCTTTACCATCAAGGAAAATTTTTATTTCTTTGCTCTCGCTTGCATACGCACCAACCTGAACGCAAAGCAAAACTGCCAAAACAATCATAAATACTTTTAAAAACTTTTTCATAAATCTAATCCTTTCTTTGTAGCTTATTTTATAAAGCTAATTTTTATAATATTATATCAAAGTAACACGATTTAGATACCACTCTCCAAAGGCTTCCCCTTGAGTGGAAGCTGTCAACGATAGTTGACTGATGAGGTGTAGAATACGAAGTATTCGTCAAATCATTTTCACCTCATCCGTCAGGCAAGCGGTCCCCCTTCCCCTCAAGGGGAAGGCTTTTTTCTTTCAACATTTTACGACCTTTCTACTATGATTTTGTCAAGTTAGGAGAACAGTGAATAATAAGAACCATCACGAAATATAACGAAATCAAAGATTTCTATATTTCGGAGAACCTTGTTGTGCAAAGCACAATAGGACCTACTATTTTTTCACTGATTTTTCTGTATCACTTTTCCTTAGAACCCGCGAGAATACTAGATTTTCTCGCATCCGATAGTATATGTAAATATTATAAATCGGCAAACTAATCTTTGAAAACTGCTAGACTTGACACGAGTAAATTTCATCCTTATCAAAGTCCATATTCACTTTTTAAAAATTCCCTTTCAGCTCATCGTTCTCTTCTGTGTTAATTGTTTTTTTATAAACTGTTCTTTTAAATGCCTTCTGATAATATGAAAGAAAAAGTTTTTGTAATTTACCAATAATCTTTTATTTCGATTTTCTATTTTTATGTAATTCCGTCTTCAATGCATAAGCTTTTGCAGGAAAGAAGAAGAAATCCAAAAACTTTACTTTTTTTGCAATCACTGCCGCTAACACCGAAAATGCTAATCCACAAACAGTTCCCAAAAGAACATGAATCCACCACTGGGCTATATTCATACGAAGCAAGATTATTCTTATTCCAGCAGTAAATATGGTGTGTAATAAGTATATTTGAAAAGAATACTTATTTACAAAATCGAGAAAACGAGCAACAGGTTTACAGCATTGGAGCAAAGAAATAAACATAATGCTTGAATATATTCCGAACAGTATCATTATTTCCTTTATGAATGGAGCTTCTATTTTGTTTAGAAAAACAAGCACAACACCTGTTACTATATGCATTGATACAATTAAACATTTAGACCGATTTGAGGGATTTGTGATGCCTTTAAAATTCACAAATGTGCCGATTCCAAAGGCAAGCGCTGAATAAAACACCACATCCAAGCTTCCAAGAGGAATACCAAAAAGAGGAGCTATATAGCCTATTAAAACAACAATAAGCGTAATTTGCCAATTTTTTATCATTCCTGAAAAAGCCGTCCAAATACAAAACAAAAAGAATAGCGCATACAAAAACCAATATTGGGCAACAGGGGTTTTCCATATATAAAGAATGTCTGAAACTGCAAAACCTGTATTTGATTCTCCAACTAAACTATTTATCAATATAT
>JAZNSA010000019.1:0-18133 GCA_045590935.1 Clostridia bacterium
TTGAATATGATTTTGAAACAAATTCAGTATCCGGAATAGCTACGATAAAAGTTTCTGCATTAAACGGAACAATAACTGCAGTTGTTGATAATGGTGAGGCTGTTGAGCTTGATGTAATGAATGAAAGTATCTATTTTATTGGTTCAGAAATCGTATTTACGGCTGTTCCTGCTGATGAAAATGCAGAGTTCTTGTACTGGAGAGATCTTGACAGCGGTAAGGTTGTTACAACTAAGACTGAGCTAACGGTATCTGTTGGATTTAATAGAAATTATGAAGCTGTGTTTGCCAATACGGCAAACGGCGGATATATAACATTTACATCAAACAGAAAGATTATAGCAAGCGGCTACGGAGAAGTTGAAGTTCCTCAAGAGGAGCCTTATGCTGTAGGTTATAAGTTTGACGGATGGTATGTTAAAGGGGAAAAGGTTGAAATTTCGGAAACAACAGTTACATCAGATGTTAATATTGAGTATCAGGCAGGCTTTGTTGTTGAAGATACAGAGTATCAGGTAACGATTAACGGAGAAGTTGAAAGTTATAAGTACAATGATTATGTTGAAGCAACTGCTGATGAAACATCAGGAGATAAGGTATTTGCATACTGGACTCGTGATGGTAAGATTGTTGGCTATAACAGAACATACAAGTTCTATGTAGCAGGAGAAACAATTCTTGAAGCTGTTTATGCTGAAAGCGCTACCGAAAAACAACCTATCGTTGTTATGGCAACGCCTATCAAGATGACAGAGGCAGGAAAGATTGCATACTATGCAGAGCGTGATATTCCTGAGGAGTATGAGGTTTTGGAAAATGGTATACTTCTGAGCACAAGTGCTGAGTTTGATATTAAAACACCAGGAATAATAAGAGCAGTATCCACAAAAACGCTAAACAAGGGTCAGTTTACAATCAGAAAGGCAAATGTTAATGCGGGCGATACATGGTATGGTAAGGCTTATGTAATCTACAGAGACGGCGAAGATATTAAGACAATATATTCTGAGACTACAGAAACAGTATTTTGATTTTTGATAAATTAAAAAATTGGCACACAGTGGAGAAATCCATTGTGTGCCTTTTTATTGTGTAACGAAAACCAGCTTCACTAAGTTGGTGGTTCCAAAAAGGCTTTTGCCGTTGAACAAAAAGGTCTCCCTTGTGTAAAGGGAGCCGAAAAGCCCGCAAATTAGGGGGATTGTGTATTGGGGTTTGTTATACAAAATAGGAAAAATGGTTAAAATTCAATAAAGCGAGGAAAAACCATCGCTGTTGCAAATAAGTCTGGCTTTGCTCAAAATCATATCACATACAAATTCGGAGGCGATTATATCAGAAAATTCAAGTGCGGCTGTGCAGAGATGATTTTCTTTCGGCACTTGAAAAATCAATCTGCCATTCAAAGAATAAAGGTAGCAGTTGGAAAATATTTCGTTATTGATTGAACTGAGAAAAGATGAAAAAACTTTTTTGTTTGAAAAGACAAATAGCGAATAGCTTTTTTCTTTTAAAAAATTTTTGATAGGTGCAAGAAGCTTTGTTATAAAAAATATTATTTTATCAGATTTTTTTGTTACGCTTATGGAGAGGGCATCGTCTGCTTCGAAAAAACCTGAGCTTATGGCTACCTTTAAGATATCATATATTAATTTGCTCGCTCTTAATGGGCTTGTGAGGAAATCTGAAAAGGATATTTTATATGACTCAAATTCGTTGGCATATACTATGACTTTTAACTTGTTTTTATTTATTTTAATTGCTTTCAAACCATTCACCATCCTCTTGAAAATAAGATAAGATTTAGCTAAGAAATAAAAAAACTTTGTTATTTATTTAACCATTGTTGAAATTTAGTAGTGGGGTGTGATATAATAAAATCGGTGTAGATTGTACACGTAGAGATTGATGCGTGTGCCATACATAATATAAGTATGCAATATTGTTTTAAATGTGCAGAGGGAAGTGAAAAAATGGCATTAACATTTAAGGGTGGTATTCATCCTGAGGATTGCAAATCCTATACGAAGGATATTCCTATTCATGTTCACGAGGGAGACGATGAGCATGTGTTTTTGTTGCAGCAGCATTTAGGCGCTCCTACTGAGCCTATAGTTGAGATTGGGCAAAAAGTTCTCGTTGGAGAAAAAATTGCGGATAGTCAGGCGTTTGTAAGTGCTCCTATTCACAGCAGTGTTTCGGGAGTTGTTAAGGCGATTGAAAAGAGACTTGCGCCAAACGGAACGTATGTAAATGCAATTATTATTGAAAACGACAGGCTATATGAAGAGGACAGTGCAATTGCACTAAGAGACGATTTAGATAAGCTTTCTCCTAAGGAAATTATTAATATTGTAAGAGAAGCAGGTATCGTCGGAATGGGTGGAGCAGGTTTTCCTACTCATGTAAAATTGACAGTTGCGCCCGAAAAGAAAATTGATTATGTTATTGTAAATGGTGCGGAGTGTGAGCCGTATTTAACGAGCGACCATAGAATTTTGCTTGAAAAGGCGTATAATGTGCTTGACGGATTAAAAGCTGTCATGAAAATCTTTGGTTTGGATAAAGGCTATATTGGAATTGAGAATAATAAGCCTGATGCGATAATAAGCGTTAAAAATCTTTTGGAAAAATATCCGGGAATAGAGGTCAGGGAGCTTGTTACGAAATATCCTCAAGGCTCGGAAAAACAGCTTATATATTCAATAACAAAAAGAGAGGTTCCGTCGGGCGGGCTTCCTGCTGACGTTGGTTGTATCGTTATAAATGTTGATACGGCAAGGGCGATTGGCAGAGCGATAAGGAGAAGGATGCCTCTTATTAAGAGAATTGTTACTGTTTCGGGAGATTGTATAAAATCGCCTGCGAATTTCTCTGTTAGAATAGGTGCGAGCTTAAGGTCGTTAATTGATGCGGCGGGTGGATTTATATGTGAGCCTGCAAAGATTATTCATGGCGGACCTATGATGGGTGTTGCTCAGTCTTCAATAGACGTTCCTGTTATAAAAACAAGCTCAGGAATTTTGGCTTTCTCAAAGAATATGGTTGTTTATAATGAGCAGGCTAAGTGTATAAGATGCGGAAAGTGTGTAAGTGCTTGCCCGATGCATTTGATGCCTTTATATTTGAATATGTATGCCAAGAAAGGCGATTGGGATATGTGCGATAAATATAATGCGGCAGATTGCATAGAGTGCGGGGTTTGCTCGTATTTGTGTCCTGGCAGACAGCATCCTGTGCAGAATATCAGAATTGCAAGGCAGAAGATACTTGAAAAGAGAAGAGCAGGAAAATAAGAACAGGGTCGCTTGTGTGAGCAGTTTGAAATCTTGTATTGAAAATAAAAAGGAGTTTTTAATTATGGCAGATAAATTTGTTGTTTCATCATCGCCACACGTTTCCGCCGCAGATAATACGCAAAGGGTTATGCTTGATGTTATGATTGCGCTTTTGCCTGCGGCAATTGCATCGGGATTTTTCTTTGGATTTCGTGCGTGGATAGTTATTTTGGTGGCAGTAATTTCGTGCGTTGGTGCGGAATATATATATCAGTTGATTGATATAGGAGTAAAGGTAAAAAACGAGAAAAAAACAACTTTTAAGGATGGAATTAAACAAGCAGCGACGATGACCTCTGTTGGCGATTTGAGCGCGGCAGTAACGGGAGTTTTGCTTGCTTTCAATCTTCCTTCAACAATACCTTATCCAATGGTTGTAATCGGAAGCGCTTTTTCAATTATAGTTGTTAAACAGTTGTTTGGCGGTTTGGGATGTAATTTTGTTAACCCTGCGCTTGCGGGCAGAGCTTTTATGCTTGCATCGTGGCCTGTTGCTATGACAAAGTTTGTATCTTATAGCGTTGATGCTGTTTCGAGTGCAACTCCGCTTACACTTATTAAGGGTGGCGAATATGAAGTTACAGGCAAAATGCTTACTAACGCTTTTATGGGCGATATTGGCGGATGCATAGGTGAAACTTCGGCGCTTTTGCTTATAGTTGGCGGATTGTATCTTTTGGCAAGAAACATTATCGATTGGCGTATAACTGTTTCGTACATAGTAAGCTTTGCAGTTTTAACGTTTTTGTTTGGCAAGAGTCCGTTTGATGTGAGCTTCTTGTTGTACAGCTTGTGTACAGGTGGTCTTATGCTTGGTGCTATTTATATGGCAACGGATTATGTAACAACGCCTACTACACATTTGGGACATTTGATTTTTGGATTGGGATGCGGAATTTTGACGTTTTTAATCAGAAATTTCGGAGGATATCCTGAGGGAGTTTCGTACTCTATTCTCTTGATGAATGTTATAACTCCAATTATAGACAGATTTGTGAGAACGAAGAGCTTTGGAGGAGGTGGCGCACGTGAGCGTTAAGGAAATAGTGAAATATGGAATTACTCTTTTCGTTATAACTGCTGTTGTGGGCGTCGCTTTGGCAGGAGTCAATTTTTTGACAAAAGAAAAAATTGCAGAGAATACAGTTGTAAAGGTACAGGATGCATATAAAGAGGTTATAGAAGCAGACGATTTTTCAAATGAGATTGATTTAAAAGAAATATCAGACGAAAGCGGATGCATTAAAAATATTATTGTTGCCCAAAAAGGCGGAGAAACAGTTGGTTACTGCGTTAAACTTGAGCAAAGTGGCGGATATGGCGGGGCTATAAGCCTTGTTGTTGGGCTTGATACGGAGGCTTGTGTTACCGGAGTAAGCGTAATTAGTCATGCGGAAACTGCGGGGCTTGGTGCAAATCTCGTTAAAGAGAGCTTCAGAGAACAGTTTAAAGGAAGAAGCGAGGAGATAACGGCGGCTGTTAAGGCAAACCCGTCTGAAACTGAAATTCAGGCTCTTTCGGGTGCTACGATTACGTCGAAGGCTGTTAAAAATGCGGTTAATTCGTCTATTAAGGCGGTAAAACAGATTAACGAAGGGGGTAAGCAATAATGAAGGAAAATAAATTTTTAAAAACATTAAAATCAGGAATGCTTGCTGACAACCCAACCTTTGTTCAGCTTATAGGAATGTGCCCGACTCTTGCGGTTACGACGTCCTTGAAAAATGGTGTGTCTATGGGAATTGCTGCAACGTTTGTACTTGTTATGTCAAATATTGTAATTTCGGCGTTGCGTAAAGTTATTCCGTCTAAAATAAGAATTGCATCATACGTTGTAATTATTGCGGGCTTTGTTTCGGTTATTGAGATGCTTCTTAATGCTTATTTGCCTGACTTATCTGCAAGCCTTGGAATGTTTATTCCGTTGATTGTTGTAAACTGTATTATTTTGGCAAGAGCTGAGGCTTTTGCATCTAAAAATTCTGTTTGGCTTTCGGCTGCGGACGGACTTGGAATAGGCTTTGGCTTTACTATTGCTCTTTCGATAATTTCAACTGTAAGAGAAATTATCGGAGCGGGTACGATTGGTGATGGATTTTCTTGGGCACTTAAAATTTTGCCTGAGGGAAGTTCGATGCTTATGTTTATCCTTGCGCCGGGCGGATTTATTGCGCTTGGAATAATAATCGGAGTTGTTACTCTTATTAGTACAAAAATCAAAAAAGGCGGTGATATGTAATGCCACAATTTATATCTATTATTTTAACTGCAATTTTGATTGAAAACTTTGTGCTTGTTAAGTTTTTGGGAATATGCCCGTTTTTGGGCGTTTCTAAAAAAATCGATACGGCATTTGGAATGGGCTGCGCCGTTACATTTGTTATGACGCTTGCCTCGGCTCTTACATATATAGTATGGGAGTTTGTGCTTGTTCCGTTGGAGCTTGAGTATATGAAAACGCTTGCGTTCATTTTGGTTATTGCCGTTTTGGTGCAGTTTGTTGAAATGGCTCTTGAAAAGATGGTTCCTGCGCTTTATAGTGCGCTTGGAATTTATCTTCCTCTTATAACGACGAACTGTGCGGTACTTGGCGTTGCGATGCTTAATGTTGAAAAGGGTTATAATTTTATTAATTCTATTATATATGGCTTTGGAGCGGCTGTTGGATTTACGCTTGCAATTGTTCTTTTTGCAGGTGTAAGGCAGAGATGCGAATTTTCTAATCCGCCTAAATGCTTGGAGGGTTTTCCTATTGCGCTTATTTCAGCAGGCTTGCTTGCTCTTGCGTTTATGGGATTTTCAGGCTTTTCAATTTAATCGGGGGAGGGAGAAAATATGCAGAATATATTATATGCCTTTGCCGTATTAGGCGGAATGGGCTTAGTGTTTGGTGTTCTTTTGGGAATTGCTTCTAAAGCATTTTATGTTAAGAAAGATGAAAGAGTTGAAAAAATTGTTGAATGCTTACCGGGTGCAAATTGCGGCGGATGCGGATGCGCAGGATGTAGCGATTTGGCAGCTAAAATCGTTTCGGGCGAAGCGGGGGTTAGTGCGTGCAGCGTAAACAGTAGCGAAAATATTGCAAAAATTGCTGAAATTATGGGAGTTGAGGCAAGCGATGCCTTGGCAAAGCGTGCACACGTTAAATGCAGAGGAGCTATTGGAGTGGCTGAGGAAAGATATGTTTATGACGGAATAGACGATTGCGTTGTAGCTAACAGGCTCGGCGGCGGACCTAAGATGTGTGCTTTTGCTTGCTTGGGACTTGGAAGCTGCGTAAAGGTATGCAAATTTGATGCTATTGAAATAAAAAATGGCGTTGCAGTTGTTAATGATGAAAAGTGTACAGGTTGCGGAATGTGTGCCGATATTTGTCCTAAGGGTGTTATTGAGATTATTCCTAAGGGTAAGCCAACTATTGTAAATTGTAATTCAAAGGAGAAGGGCGTTAGTGTAACAAAGGCTTGTCGTGCGGGATGTATCGGATGTGGTCTTTGCGTTAAGGCGTGCGAAAAGGGTGCAGTAAAAATTGAAAACAATCTTGCGGTTGTTGACTACTCAATTTGCGATGGCTGCGGTGAGTGTGAGAAAAAATGTCCTAAGGGATGCATAGGTCTTCCAATACATGAGGATATTTGATTGAAAGAGGTGGTAAATTGAATATTTATCGATGTTGGATGAAGGTGAGAGTTTATACTGTTATTATGGCACTTGTATGCTTTTTAGTGCCTGCTTTAAGGTATGTTGGTATAAGATATGATAGTGTATTTTATATCACTTATGCGATAAACTCCGCCGTGCTTAGTATTTGTTGTCTGATACTTAATATTAAGAACGGATTTGTTTGGTACTATCCAATTGTTGCTTTGTTTTTTTTGGCAGCAGCATTGGTAACTTATTTTATAAATGAAGTACCTACTCTTATTCCAAATATGGTTATTAATTATATGTTTATTGGCTACATTACATCTATAATCGGAGCGATAGTTCACAAAATCAGAAAAAACAATTATGAAGATTGATTTTTATGAAATGGGTATAGTGAGTTGAATAGCGGAGCATTTGTACATAATAATGAGGAAAAATCTATAGTAAAAAAAGGCGATACAGTTTGTATGCCATCGGATATTGAGCATGGTTGTGTGTGCTTGAAAAAAGGACTTTTGCTCGATTGCTTCAGCCCATATAGAGAAGATTTCTTGAAAAATGAGTAAAAATTGTATGACGAAAGCCTTGTAATGAAAATGTAAAAAACAGAAAAATAGAAAAAAGACAAAAATAACACTATATATAGTGGCTGATTTAAAAAACAAGCGCAATATGCAGAATGGATGTAAAATAAAACCAAAAAAACTGCTTTGGAAAAAAATAATATCAAAAAAAGTATTGATTATTTTCAAAAAAGGATGTATAATAGTTGTAGTATATTATTAGACTATGATATTTTGCTGTGTTTGTCATCAAATATTAAAGTAAGGGTAGTCTGATATTTTAAGTAGCATTATGCGAAAAGCGAATGCGCAATACATTTTTAAGGGGGTAAACAAATGAAAATGTTTAGACGTTTAGCTGCTTTGACTGTTGTTGTAGCAATGGTATTGGTTATGTTACCGGCAGCAGTGTCAGCAGGTGTTTTGCCTGATGATGTAAAGGGCACAAAGTATGAAGATGCTGCATCTCTTTTATGCGCTCTTGAGATTATGGTTGGTGACGGGGAAAACTTTAATCCTGACAACAACGTAACAAGAGCTGAGTTTGCAAAAATTTTGGTGACAGCAATGGGTCTTGAGGAAAGTGTTGAGCTTTTCCAGGCTAAGGGAGTATTCAGTGATGTTTCTACTACTGAATGGTATGCTCCATATGTAGAGCTTGCCGCTCAGAGAAAAGCTATCAATGGATACGGTGATGGTAATTTTGGTCCTAACGATAGCGTTACGGGCTATCAGGCTATTAAGATGGGATGTTTCGCATCGGGACACAACTTCTTGGTTGAAGACCCAATTGCAGGATATCCGATAGAGTATTACAACATTGCCGAAGAGTATGAGTTCTTAGATGATCTTAAAGACGTATCGTTTACTGAGCCTATGACTCGTGGTCAGGTTGCTATTTTGATTTCTAATATTTTGAAGGCTGATATACTAAAGTATGCTGGAGCTTCATCTGAAGGCGGCGGAACATATAAGTCTGTTCCGGGAGTAAACCTTCTTTCAGAGAAGCATGATGTTTTCAAATTTGATGGTTTGATTACAGCTAATGACAAGACAGGTCTTTTCGGTGCTTCAACTCTTTCAGCAGGTGAAATTCAGATTGAAAAGGGTGCTGATGTTTTAGTATTAGACGTTGGTGAGACTGATGTTAGTGAGTTTGTTGGTTCATTCGTAAGAGTTTATTATCTTTATGATGAAGAAAGCAACACTAAGACAGTTGTAAACTTTGATGCAACAAACAACAAGAATGAGAAAATCGAAGTTAAGTTTGATGATATTGAGCTTTCAGAGTCTACAGATGAGCTTGTAAAATACTACAAGGACAGAGATAACAGCGATAAGCTAGCTAAGATTGAGGTTGCTAAGACTCCTTCTATAATCTTGAATGGTGCGGCTTCTTCTTATGATTCTGTTATGGACGCTATTTCAGATGCAGAAGATATGGAAGCTAAGATTGAGTTCTTGGATTATGATGGCGATAGCGTATTTGATGTTGTAAGCATTACTGCATACAAAACTTATGTTGTATCTCGTTTAGATACCGACAACTTTATTGTTACTGATGAAGTTGGCGATTGGTCAACAGGAGAGAAGAAAAAGAATTCTGTAACAATCGATGTAGAAGATGATACTGTATTTGCTACTATCAAGGATACAGATGGTGATGACGTTGAGTTTTCTGACCTTGAGAAGGGCGATACATTAACAGTTGCAGCTTCTGAGGACGGAAGAGTTATTGATGTTGTTGTTTCTAGGGACACAGTTGAGGGAACAGTTAACGGAATCGGTTACGTTGATGGTGAAATGGTTATTGCTATTGACGAAACAGAGTATAAGTTAACACCTAACTATTATGGTTATTTGATAGGTGGCGACGAAGATACAGCTGTTGCTGATTTGGAAATTAAAATCGGAAAAGATTACAAGTTTAATCTTGATTCGTTTGGAAAAATTGCATGGTCTGATTATGCAGGTAGTGCAGGTTCGGCAGTTGGTACTTTAGGATTTATCACATACTGTGCTGAAAATCCGGGTGCTGATAAGACTGTAAATATCAGAATGTACACAGAGGGTAATGTTAATGTTTTTGAAACGGCATCAACTGTAAAAATAGATGGTGAAAAGTGCAAGGGTATTGCAGCTATTAAGTCTGCTATTGCAGAATCCATTGAGGCGTATATACCGAACAAGGGCTACTACGGTGATTCAGCTTGGTCAGGCGTGCCTGTACTATATGAGCTTGACGGCGAAGGAAGAATTAAGTATATCGATACTCCTAAGGTAGGCGATGATGAAGACAAGTATACATTGCAGAAGACAAGAAATGTAGATAAGGATAGCATTGAAAATAGAAGGTATTATTCAAAGTTAAATGGCTTTGGCTCTTCCTTGCCTATTGATTCATCTATAACTGTTATCCAGCTTCCCGCAAGCAAATCGGATATAAATACTGCTTCTAAGTATAGCGTTACTTCTAGCTTTGTCGACGAAAATTATTATTATATACAGCTTTTGACAACAAATCCTGAGTCATATAAGTCCAATATTGCAATAGTTGCCAGAGGTGCAGCGTCAGGTGGAGGTACATCTTCGTACTATACTTCTATTGATAAGGCTTTTGGCGGATTGGGTAGCAATGACTTAAAGAGCGCGGATTTTAACTTTATTGCTGTTAAGGGCATTTATAGAACTATTGTCGGTGATGACGAGGAAGAATCTATTATTATAGAAGGCATATCAAAGGGTGAAGAAGTAACATATACTGTTGACCCTGAGTATAGCAGTGCTATGATTTATCAGACATTTGCTAATTCTATTCAAGGCGGAAAAGAATTGAGTAGCAAACGTTCTGAGTCCAGTCCGTTTATAGAAGGCGATGTTGTTAAGGTTCTTATAGACAGCACTACTAAGTATGTAACATTTGTTGCTCCTGTATTTATGATAGAAGAAAAATCCTTCTATGATTATCATACAGGTGGTGATTTGGATGGTACCTACCGTTACACTGTTGATATCGGAACGGTTAAGGAGCTAGACGGAACAACAGGCGTGATTTCTCATATAATTGAGCCAGGTACAGATAAGACTGTTGGAGCGTTGACATTTGATGAAACAGGACGTTTCATTCGTGAAGGTCAGTATATAGTTTGGGATGAAGAAAGCGGCTATATGAATAGTAAACTAAGTCAGCTAATTACCGATATGAGAGCATTTAAGATTATGAAGTACGATGCTGATAAGGCCGCCGGTAGCAAGATTTCTACAGGTACAATTGATGATATTGTTACTTTAGAGGATGCAACAACAATGACTCCTCCAAGTATCGTAATCATGCAGTTTGGTTCAAATTATGCTTGGGGAATGTATATCATCAATCTGTAATCTATAAAAAGCAAAACTAAAAATTAAGATAAAATATCCACCCGATTTCGGGTGGATATTTTTAAAAACAGGTATCATAAGAGATAGGATTGGAGAGCTGAAAATGAAAAACAGCAAAGAACTAAGAAAATTAACAATAACGGCGCTTATGATGGCAATAGGAATGATTCTTCCTCTTTTAACGGCTCAAATAAAGGAAATTGGAGATTCGCTTTTGCCGATGCATTTTGTTGTTATGCTTTGCGGGCTTGTTTGCGAAAAATGGTATGGGCTTGCATTGGGAGCGATTTTACCTTGGCTTCGCAGTCTTATCTTTGGTATGCCGCCGCTTTATCCTGCATCTGTCTGGATGCTGTTTGAGCTTGCAACTTATGGATTTGTTATAGGGCTTGTATATTCAAGATTTAAAAAGAATAGTTTTTTTGCTCTGTATGCTTCTCTAATTACCGCTATGATTTCAGGTAGGATTGTTTGGGGCATTGCAAAGGCAATTTTGCTTGGCTTGGCAAGAAAGCCATTTAGCTTTAAAATGTTTATTTTCGGCGGATTTTTAGATGCAATACCTGGAATTGTATTACAGCTTGTATTAATTCCTGTAATTGTTAAAGCCATTGAAAAGACTAGGAAAACAAGTTAGTTATCAAATTTATAATGAAGAAATAAAGTAAATTGGAGGAGAGAGAAATGAAAATAAAATATTTGGGAAAGGCGGCAGCCGAAGGAGTACCCTCTATATTTTGCGAATCTGAGGCTTGCAAGCAGGCTATGGATATGGGTGGAAAATATATCAGGACGAGGAGTCAGGCGCTTATAAATGATGATTTATTAATTGATTTTCCTGACGATACATATATGCACTACCTGACATATAAATTTGATTGGAAAAGGATTAAATCATGCATAATAACGCACTCTCATCAAGACTATTTGTATCATGAAGAAGTTGAAATGAGAAGACCTGGGTTTGCATTTGTTAAAAATATCGAAGGACTGAAAATTTTTTCAGATGAGGCATCGTATAATGCAATCGCCAAGCATAAAATTGAAGAAAATATTATAAAGAATATACGCACATAGCCGTATGTTGAATTTTAAACAAAGTGGCATGGGGAGGAATTAATATGGATAAAAAAGGGTATAATATAAGTGATTTGCTTTCGGTTATGGAAAGGCTCAGGGGAGAAAATGGGTGTCCTTGGGACAAAGTGCAGACGCACGAATCAATAAAGGATTGTATGGTAGAGGAGAGCTACGAGGTTATTGATGCCATAGATAAAAAGGATGATGCCATGATTGCAAATGAGCTTGGAGATTTGCTTTTGCAGGTTGTTTTTCATTCGCAGATAGCAAAAGAGAGAAATGCATTTTCTTTTGATGATGTTGTAAGCGAGATTTGCAGTAAGCTTATTATGCGCCATACTCATGTTTTTGGTAATGATGCGGCGGCGGACGATGGTCAGGCTCTTGATTTGTGGGATAAAAATAAAAAGGACGAAAAAAATCTTACAACCGCTACCGATACGCTAAATGATGTTCCAAACTCTTTCCCTTCTTTTATGCGTGCGCAAAAAATTATTAAAAGAGCGGCAAAAAGTGATATTGATTTTCCAATAAAAAATCAGAGTATTGATGATATTAAGGCTGATATGATAAAACATATAAATGAAATTTCTGACGAAAAGAGTGAGATTAACTCTAAAAATATTGCAGAATTAATGTTGTTAAATGCGGCTTTGCTCAATAAAATAGGAGAAAATGGGGAAATTATATTAAAAAATGCAGCGGATAATTTCATAGAAAAATTCGCGGTTTTAGAGCAAGTTGCACAACAAAAATGATTTTTTTTGGTAAAAATGCACTGAAAAAATTTAAAATATTACAAAAAAAAGATTTTTTTAAAAAAATTTTCAAAAAAAGCCTTAAAAATAAAGGATTTAAAGGATATGTCTAGAATTTATAGTATGTCAATATTTTTAGGAGGTAAATATAATGAACAAAGCAGAATTAATTGCAAATGTTGCTGCAACAGCAGGTTTGTCAAAGAAAGATGCAGAAAAAGCTATTAATGCATTCGTAGAGAGCGTTGAGGGTGCATTAAAGAAGGGTGAAAAGGTTCAGTTGGTTGGCTTCGGAACATTTGAAGTTCGTGAAGTTGCTGCAAGAACAGGTAGAAATCCTTCAACAGGAAAAGAAATTAAGATTCCTGCTTGCAAGAAGCCTGCATTCAAAGTTGGTCAGGGTTTAAAGAACGCTGTCAACTAATTGACGATTAAAAAGACTGTTTCGTAAAAGGAGCAGTCTTTTTAATATTTTGAAAAGAATATGCCGTTTTAAATGGTGTGGGCGGATATGATTATTGTTTTAGAATTAGGATGTTTATAAGGAGATATAAATGAGATTAGATAAGTATTTAAAAGTATCAAGGCTTATTAAGAGAAGAAGCGTTGCTAATGAGGCGTGTGATACAGGGCGTGTCTTCGTAAATGGAAAGGCAAGCAGAGCATCGTATGATGTTAAAATTGATGATATAATTGAAATCCATTTTGGAGAAAGAGTGATAAAAGCTCAGGTTACTGAAATTTTGGGGCATGCGTTAAAAGGCGATGCTTCGGATATGTATAAGCTGATTTAAAATGTTCTAAATAATATAAAATCTTCATAAAATATATAAATTGTATTTTATGGAGGTTTTTTTATGGCAAATCTTGAAAGCATTACGCATAAGCTAACGCTAGAGGAGAGAAATCGGGTTTCAATGACAGGGGCGTTGAATGTAGAAAACTTTGAGGAAACGAATATGACAATTGAAACGAATATGGGAAATTTAATTCTCAAGGGCAATGATATGCATATAATAAAATTTGATACTCAAGCGGGAGAGCTTATTATAGAAGGCGAATTTGATAATGTTGAGTATGTAAATTCAAACTCAAAGAAGGGGGGCTTTTTTGCCCGAATATTGGGTTAAAAGATGTCAATATCATTAAATGAGCAATTAGAAATTTTTCTTATGATGCTTGCGTATGGAGCATTTGCATCTTTGATTTTTGATGTTTTAAGAAGTGTATACAGAACATTTAAGCCGTCTGTGCTGACTGTTGGGATAGTGGATTTGCTTTTTTGGATACTAATAAGCATTTTTACATTTTATGCATTTTTTATTATAAGCGACGGGCAAATACGATTTTTTTCGCTTTTGGGAATGGTTTTAGGCAGTATTTTTTATTTTTTACTGCTTTCAAAGGTTGTTTTATACCTGTTTTTACATATTCTTTCAATTTTTCAAAAAATTTTTTTATTAATTTTCAAAATGCTCTTGACTATTTTGAATTTTTTGTATAAAATGGTATATGGTATAAGCTTGTTTTTTTTGAAGCCTGTTTTTTGGATTGTAAAAACAGTAAAAAGAAGGGTTGTTTTTTCTTTTGTGAGATTTAGAATGGGGTTTGTTTCTTTTTTTAAAAACAAGAGAAAAGCGGCAAAAATTGAAAGGAGGGCAAAAATTGAAAAAAAATACGAAAAATGTAAAAAACGCAAAAAAATCAAGAAGAAAAGCGAGTAAGCCGATTTTATTTTTGCGGGTTGTAACTGCGTTTGTTCTTGCTTTGTCAATTGTCAGAATTTTTTCTCAACGCCCTCTGTTAAATCAGTGCAACCAAAAGCTTGATGAGTGTTCAAAGCAGATTCAGCTTGAAGAGGAAAATATAGAGCATTATAAAAATCTTAAGGAATTGTACAAAACTGAAGAGTATAGGATGATTATTGCTAAAGAACGCTTGGGCCTGGTTGAGGAAAATGAAAAGGTTTATGTTGATGCTAACGACAATTAAATGTTGATGCAATAGATAAAATGCTGGCTTGTAGCAGAAATAAGGGGGAAATCTTTTTTTATGGCACTTGAAGTAGGAGCAGTTGTTGAGGGTAAGGTTGTAGGCATAATGCCGTTTGGTGCGTTTGTGTCTTTGCCTGAAGGAAAGACGGGTTTGGTACATATATCGGAGGTTGCTCTTGATTATGTCCAAAATGTTTCAGAGCATTTGTCTGAAAATCAAGAGGTGCGAGTTAAAATAGTTGGAATTGACCCGAAGGGGAAGATTAGCCTTTCTATAAAAAAGGTTCTATTAGATGAGAGAAAGGCGGTAAATAAGCCTAAAAAGTCTGCTCAAGCTGCTGTTCGTCCGGCAAATGTTGATTGGATTGTGGCATCTAATACATCTGAGAATATGTCATTTGAAGATATGCTCGGTAAGTTTAAAACTGAAAGCGATGAGAAAATTCAGGCTTTGAAGCGTAGCTCAGAATCAAAGAGGAGCGGCGGTTATAAGAGGTCTTCTGGGAATAATTATTTTTAATACATAAACTTTAGTAAGGTTGCGGAAAAATGCAGAGCTTGGCTGTGCGTTTGTGCAACCTTAAATATTTTGTAAAAAAATTTAAAAAGAAGGGTTTGAAATTTAGTATGAATCTATTTAATACGAGTGTTTTTTCCGAAACGCTTCAAACAACGGTCAGCATAAATATCATAACGCCGACGCTTAGTATCTTGCAACGCTCAGGCGAGAAGCCGGGCGTGTTATATCTTTTGCATGGTTTCCATGGCTCGCATCAATCTTGGATAACAGCCTCAAATATTTTGCGTTACTGCGAAGAACATAACTTGGTTATTGTTATGCCTGATATGAACAATTCGTTTTATGTAAACAATACTGCGGGAATAAAATATTTGGATTTTTGCGCTTATGAGCTTGTTGATTTTGTTGAAAAAACGTTTTCTGTGTCAAAAAGGCGAGAGGATACTTTTATTTGCGGTTTATCTATGGGCGGATATGGTGCATACAGAATTGCATTTGAAAGGGCGGATAAATTTTTTGCGGCGTTCAGCCTTTCGGGAGCTCTTGATGTAATTAGTCTTGCTGATAATTCTGAAGGCATGGGTTGGAATGAGACTATTGAGAATACATTTAAGCTTGATTTTGGACCTGAGGGCGAAAAAACGGGCGGAGAGAATGACCTTCTATACTTGGCAAAAAAAGTGTCTGAAAAAGAGGTTAAGCCAAAGCTGTTGCAGTATTGCGGAAGACAAGATTTTTTGTACGACATTAATTTGAAGTTTAAAAGCTGCGTTGAAAATTTGGCGTTTGATTATGAATATTTTGAGAGCGACGGGATTCATGATTGGAATTTCTGGGACGACAAAATTCGAGATGTTTTAAAAAGAATAAAGGAATTTAATAATAGAATATAATAAAAGAGTATTAGTTTTTTTAACTAATGTATAAATGTAGTAAACAAATTGGGCTATAGTATCAAAAAATACTATAGCCCAATTTGACTCAAATATGTAATTATGCAATAACCGTTTCGGCAACAGGGTTTCTTATAAGAGCTATCTCAATAGTCTTGGTTAATACGTCGGCATAGCTGAATGAAACCGTCTGACATCTGTTGCAAGAGTGTTCAACAGATGAATTCGATGTATCGTCAAGGCGAACAGTAAATATACAAGGATATATATTTTCTATAACACCTCTGCACACTGAAATTTTCTTTTTGCCACGCTTTGATGTTAATTTTACAGATCTGCCAATATTTTGCGACAAGCTTTCTTTTACTTGAAGCAACTCATTTTTTCCAATCATTTTAAAAACCCCCAAAACAAGAATTATTATGTATATATTATATATCTTTTTTGGAAAAAAGTCAAGAATTTTTCGACATTTTGTGAAAAAATTTTACAAAATGGTTACAAATCTTGTGTTTTTAGGGATTTTTAAACACAATATGATGTATACAAAATTTCAACAAAGCAGTAAAATGTACGAAAAAATGGAAAAAATGTAAAAATATAGGGCTATTTAAGCTCAACAATCGTTACCCCCGACTCACCCTCGCCATATTTTCCGAGGCGATGGCTTTTTACAAGCTTGTGCTTCTTTAAAAGGTCATTAATTCCGCTTCTTAAAATACCCATTCCCTTACCATGAATAATGATTACTTGATTCAAACCTGCAACGTATGCATCTGAAATATATTGGTCTACCTCTAAAATTGCTTCCTCGAGGGTTGTTCCTCTAAGGTCTATTTCGGATTTTATATTTGCCTTTCTTGAAACGTAGTTTTTTGCCATAGCGGCGTAGTCTGCATTTGTTTTTTTAGGCTTGGAAGGCATTTTTGTTACTATGCGAAGTCCGTTTAGATTTACTTTGATTTTAAGAGGACCTGCTTGGACGAGGACGTTTGAGTCTTTATCAGGCTCGCTTAAAACGGTTGCTATCTGATTAAGATTAACAACCTCAACATTTTCGCCGACTTTTACTGTTTTAGGCGCTTCGTTTTGAACTTTAGGCTTTAAGACATCTGAGAATGAAGAGTCTATATCACGCTCTTTTTTATTAAGCTTTGCTCTTGATTCTTCGATTGCTCTTGCGTTAATACCTGATTTTTTGAGCTTGTTCATTTCTTTAACAATCTCACTGCAATCATTTTTAGCATCGGATATGATTTTTTTCGCTTCCCTGCGAGCTTCGTCCAATATTTTTTCCCTGTTTTTATCGAGACGTTCTTTTTGGCTTTTTGCTTCTTCTTTGAGCTTGGCGATTTCAAGACGGAGGTTTTGAGCCTCTGCTGCCTCTCTTTCTGCAAGCTGACGCTTTTCTTCAATGCTTGTTATAACATCTTCAAAGCGTATATCCTCGCTTGTCATCATTGACTGCGCTCTGTCTATTATGTTGCTCGTAAGCCCAAGACGCTTGGAAATTGCAAAAGCATTTGACTTGCCGGGCACGCCTATAAGAAGCTTGTATGTCGGTTTTAGAGTTTTAACGTCAAATTCGCACGAGGCGTTGCAAACGCCGGGAGTTGTTAAAGCAAATATCTTAAGCTCACTATAGTGCGTTGTAGCCGCTATTTTTGCGCCTGCAAGCCGTAAATATTCCAAAATAGAAACTGCCAGTGCGGCACCTTCTGTCGGGTCTGTACCTGCTCCGAGCTCATCAAAGAGTACGAGAGAGTTTTTGTCTATATGCTCTACGATATTTACAATGTTTTTCATGTGCGAGGAAAATGTTGAAAGACTTTGCTCAATACTTTGCTCATCGCCAATATCTGCCCATATTTTATTAAAAATGCTGATTTGAGAATTGTCGCCTGCGGGGATGTGAAGCCCTGCTGCCGCCATCTGACAAAACAGACCTATTGTTTTGA
>JAZNSA010000020.1:0-4614 GCA_045590935.1 Clostridia bacterium
CTGCAGAAATAAAGATTTGAAAAATATAAAAAAATATAAAAAATAACATTCGCTTTGCTTGTGTTATTTCTATATAACCAATTTATATTGAAAAATGGGAGGATTTCGCAATGAAAAAAATTTATGAGGGAAAAACAAAGGACGTATTTAGTTTAGACAACGGCAATGTAATGCTTAAGTTTAAGGATGATTGCACAGGCAAAGACGGAGTGTTCGACCCTGGTGAGAACTCTGTAGGCTTAAAGATTGAGGGTATTGGTAAGGCAAATCTTAGAACATCGGTTTACTATTTCGATTTGCTTAAAAAAGCGGGAATTAAAACTCATTATGTTAGCGCTGATGTTGAAGAGGCAACAATGGAGGTTTTGCCAGGTAAAGTATTCGGTAACGGACTAGAGGTTATATGCAGACTTGTTGCAACGGGAAGTTTTATTCGCAGATACGGCGAGTATATAGCAGACGGAACACCTCTTGAGGGCGGCTATGTTGAGTGCACATTTAAAAACGACGATAAGGGCGACCCGCTTGTTACAAGCGAAGGTCTTGCTGCTTTGGGCGTTATGAGCGAGGAAATGTTTAAGAGTATGAAGGAGCAAACTCTTAAAATTACAAAAATTGTTGCAGATGACTTAAAAACAATTGGTCTTGATTTGTGGGATATTAAATTTGAGTTTGGATATAACAATGATGAAGTAATTTTGATTGACGAAATTGCATCCGGAAATATGCGTGTTTATAAAGATGGAAAAATCGTTGAGCCTGTTGAGCTTACAAAGCTTATTTTAAACAGATAATAAAGAAAATCAAGAGCTTTAAGTTAATTCCAATTTATGTATATAATACACAAATTGGAATTACTTGGCTTGCGCCAAATGATTAAAATGGTAAAAAAATCAAAAAAAACATTAAAATTTGAAAAAAAGACTTGACAATATGTAAGATATAGTGTATAATGTTCTAGAAAACAAAGCAGAGCAAATGAATTTTCTCTCACCTCACGGCGTTTGGTCGGTGTTGGTTAAATATTATGCAGAGCGTGTTTATGCGTTTGTGTGTATGTTGGCGGGAAAGCATTTGTTTGCTTGTCCGCTTTTTTTCTTTTAAAAATTATTGCCGATTGGCAAAATATTTTATGGACGGTGATTTATATCAGTAACAAGGAACAGCAAATCAATGAAGAAATCCGTGATAAAGAGGTTAGATTGATTGATGCAGACGGGAATCAGGTTGGCGTAGTAGAAATTGCACAGGCGCAAAAGATGGCAGATGAGGCGGGGTTGGACTTGGTTAAAATTGCCCCAACGGCTAATCCACCTGTGTGCAAAATTATGGACTATGGCAAATACAAATTTGAGATTGCGAAGCGTGAAAAAGAAAATCGCAAAAATCAAAAGGTTATTGAGCTTAAGGAAGTCAGGCTTTCGCCAACGATTGATACGCACGATTTTGAAACGAAGCTTAATTCGGCAATTAAGTTTTTAAAGGTCGGAAATAAGGTTAAGGTTACTGTGCGTTTTCGTGGTCGTGAAATTCATCATAGCGAAATCGGAAGCGAGATTTTGCAAAGGTTTGCAGACGGTGCATCCGAATTTGGCAGTGTTGAAAAGGGTGCGAAGCGTGAAGGACGTAATTTGCCAATGGTTATGGTGCCTAAAGCGTGATGTTACTTGATATCATCAAAGGTGTTCACTAAGATTTAGTGTCATAAATTTATTAAGTCAGAAATTGGAAGGAGTGTATGAAAATGCCTAAAATAAAGACTCATAGAGGAGCTGCTAAAAGATTTTCTCTTACAAAGTCCGGAAAGGTAAAAAGAGGTAGTGCTTTCAGAAGCCATATCTTAACAAAGAAAACAACAAAAAGAAAAAGAGGTTTGCGTAAGAGCGCTTATGCTGCTCCTGCAAATGAAGCAACAATTAAGAAGTTAATTCCATACAAATAATATTCGGAAGGAAGGGAAAATACAATGGCAAGAGTAAAAGGTGCGGTTAACACCAGAAAAAAACATAAAAAGGTATTAAAGCTTGCAAAGGGCTATCGTGGTGCAAAGAGCAAGTTATACAGAACAGCTAGTCAGGCTGTTATGAAGTCTTTGGTATATGCGTATATTGGAAGAAAGCAGAAGAAGAGAAATTTCCGTCGTTTGTGGATTGCAAGAATAAATGCAGCTGCTAAGATGAATGGAATGAATTATTCAACATTTATGGATGGCTTAAAGAAAGCTAACATCGATATGAACAGAAAGATGCTTTCTGAGATTGCTATTGCTGACCCTAAAGCTTTTACAGCTTTAGTTGAAAAAGCAAAGAGCGCCAGATAAGGTTTTTTAATTGAAATGCCGTAGCTTTAATAGCCTACGGCATTTTTTATCGGCAATATACGATGAGGATAAGGGATATAAGAAATTGATTTATTGCATTATTGGAAATTTATAAAAGAGAGATTATTCGGGAGGATGGCAGATGGCAATTAGCTTTAAGACAAGAGGAGTATGTTCAAGAGAGATAAAGATTGACTTTGACGGGGATGTAATAAAAAACATTGAATTTGTTGGCGGCTGTAACGGTAATACTCAGGGGGTTGCAAGGCTTGCGGAGGGAAGAAAGATAGATGAGGTTATTCCCTTGATTAAAGGAATTAAATGCGGGTTTAAGTCAACCTCGTGTCCTGACCAGCTTGCCCAGGCTTTGGCTGAATATAAAGAAAACAACTTAAAGTAAAATATTATATTTAAAGGTGAGTTTATGAGAGATTATATTGATGCGGATTTGCTTTTGAACCCGATATTCGTTGAGCGTGAGCGGCGGGATAATAAAACAAGTGATATAAAAGAGCATATCCATAATTTTTATGAAATTTATTTCCTTATAGACGGGCAAATTAACCTTTTTGTTGAAAACAGAATGCATCATTTAAAGCCTTTTGACATTATGATTATTAAGCCAAATGTTTTGCATAGGGCAATTTTTTGTGATGATTACAGGTATGAGAGAGTTGTTATATATTTTGATGAAAGAAGTATCAGCGACGAAAATCTTTCAAAGGAGCTTTCAAAACAAAAAGGGGGTGTTTCTCTGCCGTCTACTGCGGCAAAACGTATTTTTAATCTTGTTAATATCCTTTTGAATGAAACCGAAAAGGATATTTATTATGAGAGCTATGTTTCTGCGGTTTTAACTGAATTGCTTGTTGTTCTTTTCAGAAATCAAAAGAAAAATGACGGAAACTATGCGGGAGTTAAATTTGAAAAAATAATTGATTATGTTAAGAAAAATTGCAGAGAAGAAATAATGCTTTCAAATGTAGCGGAAAAATTTTATTTGAGTGAGGCGCATCTTAGCAGAGTGTTTAAGAAAAACACGGGCTTTACTTTTACTCAATATATAAATTATCAGCGAGTTATTTTTTCGCAAGGGTTGCTTACAAAAAGCGACAAATCAATTGGGGAGATAGCGTTTGAGAGTGGGTTTGAAAATCTTACTCACTACGGCAGAGTTTTCAAGCAGTTAGTTGGATGTACCCCAAGTGAATATAGGAAAAACGCAAAGCAAGATACATTTCAGATTAAGAGAAAATGCTAAAAGGGCGAAGCAAAAGATTAAAAAAACTGTTTTGCTTGCCCTTTTTTATGTGTGTTAAAGAGTTATTTTATAAGACTGTGATAATAGTCAACGAGCTTAAATATTTGGTCGGGATTTAGCTTTGATATGTTAAGATATTTTGTTGTAGAAAATTCAACAATTTCCCTTTCGTCGGTAAATTCAAGCTGCTTATCTGTTATGCCGAGCATATAGTCGATAGAAATATTGAGTGTTTCGCATATTGCAACCAGGTTTTGAATATCGGGCAGGGAGATTGAGTTCTCCCAAGATGTGATACAACTCCTTGAAACGTGAAGAATTTGCGAAAGATGACTTTGAGAATAACCTCTGTCTTCACGCAATTCTTTTAATCTCTTTGAGAAAATCGGCTTTAAATGCTCGAGATATTCTTGCGAGGTTTGCGGTAAATGTTTCGATAAAATCATAGTGCACTCCTGTAAAAAGATAAAATAGATTTGTTTTTTAATAGGTTCATTTATTGCTTTTGCAAATGCTGATTAAACAGCAAATTTTAAAAACAATCCTCCCGTCAAAACCTATGGTTTTGCCACCATCCTTTACACAAGGAGGGCTTAACTACAAGGTTTTCCGGCTCCCTTGTGTAAAGTGAGCTGTCAGCGAAGCTGATTGAGGGATTGTAAAAATAGCAATTAATCATCGTTTACTTTTGTGGCTCTGATGACATATTCTCAATAGCATAGTCTATGCATTGATTTATAAAAGCACTTCTGCTTAAATTATGCCTTGTAGCAAGCTTGTCTAATTCGATAAGCTTTTCGGAATCTATTCTAAAAGTTATTGGTTCACTCTTATATTGTTTTGGTATAAAATTTCCCATAATTATCACCTCCTTTATTATTGGAAAGAAGTTAATATACAAGTTATATTGTAATATATTATTGCGAATAATTAAATAAGCATTTTTGTAATACCAGAAATAACATTTTAAGTATTCGTAATAAGAATACAGGCTACTAAATTTAGTATATATTTATTTACAAGTGTGTCCGTT
>JAZNSA010000021.1:0-22938 GCA_045590935.1 Clostridia bacterium
ATTTATTTTAATCAAGATAATCTTTTAATTTTTTGCTTCTGCTTGGATGACGAAGCTTTCTTAGCGCCTTAGCTTCAATCTGACGAATACGCTCTCTTGTAACATTAAACCTATGCCCAACCTCCTCAAGCGTTCTTGCTCTGCCGTCTACCAAACCGAAACGAAGCTTCAAAACCTTTGCTTCCCTTGGCGTTAATGTATTTAACACCTCTATTAACTGCTCCTTAAGCAAAACCGAGCTTGCCGACTCAGACGGAGCAGGAGCATCCGTATCGGGAATAAAATCTCCCAAATGACTATCCTCTTCCTCGCCTATAGGCGTTTCAAGAGAAACAGGTTCCTGAGCAATTTTCATTATTTCTCTGACCTTGTCAACACTCATATTAAGCTCTTTTGAAATTTCCTCAGGCGTTGGCTCTCTTCCAAACTCCTGAAGAAGCTGCCTTGAAACACGAATCAGCTTATTAATGGTTTCAACCATGTGCACAGGAATTCTTATCGTACGAGCCTGGTCTGCAATGGCTCTTGTTATTGCCTGCCTTATCCACCACGTTGCATAAGTTGAAAATTTATATCCCTTTTTATAATCAAACTTTTCAACAGCCTTAATAAGTCCAAGGTTGCCTTCCTGAATCAAATCCAAAAACAACATACCTCTTCCAACATAACGCTTTGCAATGCTTACAACCAAACGCAAATTCGCTTCTGCAAGCCTTCTCTTCGCCGCAGGGTCCCCTTCTGACATTCTTCTTCCCAAATCAATTTCCTCGTCATTGTCCAAAAGCGCAACCTTACCAATTTCTTTTAAGTACATTTTAACGTGGTCATCAATATTTATGCCCTCAGGCATAGTTAAATCGTCAAGCTCCTGACCTGCAAGCTCAATTTCCTCAAGCTCTTTATCAAGGTCAGCAACAATTTCAATTCCCGCCTTTTCCAGGGTTTCATAAACCTTGTCAATCTGTTCGGTGGTAATGTCTATTTTTTCAAATGCATCCATGATTTCCTTAAAAGAAAGCATACCTGCACTCTTACCCCTTTCTAAGAGCTCCTTTACTATCGTTTTTTTACTTGCCTCTGTATCACCCATTAGGACGACTCTCCTTCCCGAACTTCAAAATTTGCTGCTCTTGCAAAAGTTTGCGTAAAACATTGGGCTCCTTCTCAATCTTAATTTTTTCATTAATTTTCTCAAGCCTTATTTTTCTTATCAAATCATTTGCAGCCGCCAAATCATCAGCATACACCGATTTATCCATTAAAATATTTGTTATATAGCTTACTTCATCAGCGGAAAACATCGACACAATATGCGCCGAAACAGGCTGCTTGCCTTCTTCCCATATTTTACAAAACACCCGAGCAAGCTTTTGATGAATTGGAATCGAAAGCTCATCAAACCCAAGCTCATTTTTTATTAATAAAGCTACTCTCTTTGAAACAAAGCCAAGTGCCAAAAGCTTTTTTTCTGCATTTAAAAGATTATTATTCCTTGCCTGCGGATTATCAGCCATTTCCTTTTTTATTGCCTCTGTCTTTGCTTCTGTCATTTGCCTGTTAACAGCAATTCTCTTTCCCTCTCTCGATTTATTAAATCTGTCAGACGCCTTATTTAATCCTTCGATTTCGTACAAAAAAGATTGCTTCGGTATTGAATAATCTTTTTCGAGCTGCTGCGCATAAGCCTCTATTTCAATCATATTCTTAGTCGACAACAAAATCTTTGCCGCCTCTTTTATGAAAATTATCTTTTCTTCCGTATTATTTTCAATATCGTACTGCCTCTTGAGCAAATCCAATCTGAATTGAGTAGCCGACGGAGCGGCTTTCAAAAGACGTAAAAACTCGGAATTTCCTCCCGTCTTTTTAATAAACTCATCGGGGTCTTTCGCATTATGCAAGCTCAAAACCTTAACCCTGAGATTCGTACTCGAAAAAATACCTATCGCCCTGAGCGTTGCCTTAACTCCCGCCTCATCAGTATCATAGCATATAACAACCTCACTGCAATACCTTGAAATAATTTTTGCCTGCATATCAGTAAGCGCCGTACCGAGCGTTGCAACAGCATTCGTAATCCCCGCTTGATGCAGTGCAATAACATCCATATACCCTTCCACCAGAATAATACTCTCTCCCGCGCCGCTTTTTGCAAAATTCAGCGCAAACAGATTACTGCTTTTATTAAACGCAGGCGTATCGGGCGAATTCAAATACTTAGGCTTCGAGTCATCCATAACTCTCCCGCCAAAGGCTATAATATTTCCTCTTATGTCTATTATCGGAAACATAACCCTATTTCTGAATTTATCAATATATTGATTATTTTTTATTATCGCAAGTCCAAAATCAACAAGCTCGCTTCTCTCATATCCAAATTGCTCCAGATAACAAATAAGCTTGTCCTTAGCATTGGGCGCATATCCAAGTCCAAAACGGACAACAGTCTTTTTTAAAAAGCATCTTTCCTCTAAAAAATACTTTAATCCAACCTCACCCTCAGCCCCAACCAAACAATCATAAAAAAATCTTGCAGCCAATTTATTTGCCGAGATATTTTTTTGCTTCTGCTTGTGCTTTTTATCAGTTTGCTCTCCCAGGGCATCAGGCTCAGGCAACACAATCCCTGCTCTGTCCGCAAGAAGCTTCAACGCTTCAACAAAATCCAAATTTTCAACCTTCATAATAAAATTAACCGTTGAGCCACCCTCGCCGCACCCAAAGCAATGATAAAGCTGTTTATCCGGCGAAACATGAAATGACGGAGTTTTTTCATTATGAAACGGACAAAGGCCTGTAAATCCCCTTCCGCTACGCTTCAATTGCGTATAAGAAGATACAACATCAACAATGTCGTTTGAAGAAATAACCTCTTGAATAATTTCATCTGAATAAAGCAAAAATAATACTCTCCTCAATAATAGTTGCAAAAATAATAGTTACAAAAATAATAGTTACAAATTTTCACACTTTTATAAAATTCAAAATCCTATACTGTACAAAATTCGACACCATTTAAAAAAATCCTTTTTTATCACACAAATTATACATTATATTGTGCATTTTTATTATATTTATGCAATAAATGCCAAAATCTACCCGCTATTATAGCCGATTTATACAAATTAATTTTTCTATAATTCCGACTCAGATTTTCCATGCTTTTGGAACAAAAATTTCATTAAATATTGCTATCGCATAGGGGTCGCTCATTCCCGCAATATAGTCGCAAACAACCTGCGAAGCGGGATAATCTTTTAAAAACATTTTATATTCCTCGGGAAGCTCGTCTGTATTTTTCATAAAATGCTTATACATTTCTCTTATTATGTAGCACCCCTTGCTCTCCTCTTTATTCTTCTTTTCACTTTTATAAACTCTTTCAAACAAAAATCTTCTAAGCTCATACATTGCATCGCATACATCATCAGACAATCGAATATCGCATATACCCATAGATGAAGAAACAATATCGCATACAAGAGTATTTATTCTTGTTGAATGCTCATGCCCCAAAACCTCAACGCACCGTTTTGGAAGCTCATTTTCATCAAAAATCCCTGCCCTTATAGCATCATCAATATCGTGATTAATATATGCAAACTTATCTGCAAACTTCAAAATTTTCCCCTCAAGGGTAGACGGCACATGGCTTCCCGTATGATTTACAATTCCATCCCTGACCTCAAATGTCAGATTAAGGCCGCTCTTCGCTTGCAAAACATCAACAACTCTCAGGCTCTGCTTATAATGTGCAAATCCGTCGGGACATATTTCATTTAGCGCTTCTTCGCCTTTATGCCCGAATGGGGTATGCCCTAAATCGTGCCCAAGACTCATAGCCTCCGTTAAATCCTCATTCAAGCAAAGGCACCGCGCAATCGTGCGCGCAATCTGGCTGACCTCAAGAGTATGAGTAAGTCTTGTTCTGTAGTGGTCGCCTCTTGGTGCAATAAAAACCTGAGTTTTATGCTTCAATCGTCTGAAAGCCTTGCAATGTATAATCTTATCCCTATCCTTTTGAAACTCAGTACGCATTGGACATTTTTCAGACGGATATTCTCTCCCTTTTGAATTTATAGCAAGAGTTGCAAATTCCGACAGAGTCTGCCTCTCTCTTTCTTCAAACATTTGACGTATGTTCAAACTATATCCCTCCCGAATGAATTATCCTACCTATTAAATACTTCAAAAAACCTAAAAACCCTTTTTTTTGAGAAAGTTTAACAAAATCCCGCTTTAATTTCAATGTTAAAATAATAACACATATTGACTAATCATCTCAATTTATTGTATAATAAAGATAATTCAAACGAACGGAGAATTATATTATGAATTTCAAACAGCAAACAGATTTTGACATTATCGGTCTTGGTGAAGTTATGCTCAGGCTTTCGCCGCCTAACAAAGAAAAAATCTCTCAAAGCGAAACCTTTGAGAAAAATGCGGGCGGAAGCGAATTAAACGTTGTGTCGGGTGCGGCGATGCTCGGTGTTCGCTCAGCTATAATAACAAAGCTTCCAAAAAATAAAATGGGGCATTTTATAAGAAACAAAATTCGTTACGGTAATGTGTCCGACGATTATATAATATACGACTCCTCCGACGAAAAACGTCTTGGAATTTATTATTATGAAAGCGGGGCGTATCCTAGAAAATCGTCCGTAATTTACGACAGAGCAGCCTCAAGCTTCTGCTCACTTTCTTTAGACGAGCTTCCCCTAGATATCTATGATAAAACAAAGGTCTTTCATATATCAAGTATAACTCTTGCTCTTGACGAGCACCTTAAGGAAAACTCTCTTAGTATGATAAAAAAATTCAAAGAAGCAGGGGCTTACATATCTTTTGACGTAAACTACCGTGCCGCTCTTTGGAGCGAAGAAGAAGCAAAAAAGGTTGTTGAGTCAATCTTTCCGTATGTAGACTTTTTATTTGTATCAGAAGAAACCTCAAGAAGAATGCTTCAAAGAACAGGAACGCTTGAAGAAATTATGCGTGGCTACGCAAACGACTACGGATGCACACTTGTTGCAACAACAAGGCGAGATGTTGTCAGTCCTACGCACCATAATTTTAATTCAAAGATACTCTTTGAAGGCGAATTTTATGAAGAAGAGCCCTATAATAATATAGAAGTTATAGATAGAATCGGCTCAGGCGATGCGTATCTTGCAGGAGTTTTGTTCGGGCTTATTAAATACAATTCTCCAAGGCGGGCTCTTGAAATCGGAAACGCACTTTCAGCCGTTAAGAATACTGTTCAGGGCGATATGTCCGCAAGTAGCTTTGATGAAATAGAAAGCATCATTAAATCTCATCAGGCAACAGGCACGCAGGATGAGATGGTGCGTTAAGCTACATATAATTAAAAATATTTCGAGGTGAAAACGTGAACAATTATAAATCTTTAAGTCCAAAAATTTTAGAAAAGCTTGCTATGCGCAAATCAAATTCCGTAAAATGCATCAGGCGTGATGAAAACCACGATTCTGAAAATCTTTGGCGCCCTGCGTATATTCGTGATGTTGAAAAAATTCTAAACAGTCCGTACTATAACAGATACACGGACAAAACTCAGGTTATGTCTATGTATAAAAATGACGATATCTCAAGGCGTGCGTTTCACGTTCAGCTAGTCTCGAGAATTGCCCGAAATATTGGCAGACTTTTAGATTTAGATTTGGATTTGATTGAGGCTATTTCTCTCGGACACGACATAGGTCATACTCCTTTCGGTCATGCGGGCGAAGATTTCTTAAACGAATGTTATTTTGAAAATACGGGCAGATATTTTAACCATAACGTGCATAGCGTAAGAGTGCTCGACCAAATCTTCAAGCATAATATTTCGCTTCAGACGTTAGACGGAATTTTGTGCCACAATGGCGAGTTCGAGCTTATAAAATATGTTCCCGACAAATTAGACAGCTTTGACGAATTCGACAAAAAGGTAGAAGGCTGCTATATTGATAAAGAAAATATCAAAAATCTTATTTCCTGTACGCTTGAGGGGTGCGTTGTAAGAATAAGCGATATGATTGCATACATAGGAAAAGACAGACAAGATGCTATACGAGCGGGAATTATTAAAGACGACACAATGTTTAACAACGGCGAGCTTGGAACGCACAACTCCGTTATAATAAATAACCTTATCGTCAGCATAGTTGAAAACAGCTTTGGAAAAAATCATATTGAGATGGACGAATCGAGCTTTCTCTCTTTAAAGCAAGCGAAAAGGGAAACTTACGAGTTTATATATAAAAACAAAAATGTAAGAGGCGGCTACGCTACTTTAAAGCTTATGTTCAGTCAGATATATAATAAAATGATTGAGGATTTGAAAAACGAAAATAAATCCGCTCCGATTTACAAGCACCATATTGATTTTGTAAACAACAGAGGAAGGTTTTATTTAAAGTCTGACTACGCAAATACCCCTGACCATCAAATAGTGGTTGACTATATTGCGAGTATGACAGATGATTACTTTATCGACCTTTATAACTTTCTGTTCCCAAAAAGCAGTCTTAAGTTAAATTATGTTTCATATTTTAACGATTTAACTCCTTAACAATTGCAAATTAGAAAAAAATATTTTTTAACTCAAAAACCCTTGACAATTTCCAATAAATGTGGTATATTATTATGTGTTGATTTTGACATGGAGAGATGGCTGAGCTGGCCTAAGGCGCACGATTGGAAATCGTGTGAGCGTTAATAGCGTTCCGAGGGTTCGAATCCCTCTCTCTCCGCCATTATTATTTTATGATAAAAAAATCCAATGGAGGTATTTAATTATGAAACATATTAAAACACTTAAAACACGCAATTTATGCAGCAGTGCTAAAAACGGTGGTTGCGGCGAGTGCCAGACTTCTTGTCAGTCTGCTTGCAAAACAAGCTGTGGCATTGCAAATCAGCAGTGCGAGAGCAAAAAGGAAAGCAAATAATTTTAAGTTTAAAAAAGCCGCCGCACATTATTTATGCGGTGGTTTTTTTTAGCAATTAATCGCATGGGGAGATTTTTATGATACATCAATATAAATTTGAGGATTACAATATTGTTTTAGACGTATGCTCCGGCTCTGTCCATTTGGTAGACGACATTGCATACGATATAATAGAGCTTTTTGAGGTTGAAGAAAAAAGCGCTATTATAGAAAAAATGAAAGACAAATATATGTCTGACGATATAAGTGCGTCAGATATTGATGAGTGCTATGAGCAGATTTGCGAGCTTAAGGATAATGAAACGCTTTTCACGCCCGATACCTTTGAGCCTATGGCAGGAGTTTTAAAAGAGAAAACATCAGGCGTTGTTAAGGCGCTTTGCCTTCACGTTGCTCATACCTGCAATCTCAATTGCTCATATTGCTTTGCAAGCCAAGGAAAATACAATGGCGAAAGAGCCGTTATGGACTTTGAAACAGGTAAACGTGCCTTTGATTTTCTTATTGAAAATTCAGGAACAAGAAAAAATCTTGAGGTTGACTTCTTTGGCGGAGAGCCGCTTATGAATTGGCAGGTAGTTAAAGATTTAGTAAATTACGCAAGAAGCATAGAAAAGAAGCATAATAAAAATTTCCGTTTCACTCTTACAACAAACGGTATCCTTGTAGACGACGAGGTTATAGAATTTGCAAACAAGGAAATGAGCAATGTTGTTTTAAGCTTAGACGGAAGAAAAGAAATTCACGACCGCTACAGGGTTGACTATGCAGGCGCTGGAAGCTGGGAAAGAATTATTCCTAAGTTTCAAAAATTTGTTGAAGCAAGAGGACATAAGGACTACTATATGCGTGGCACATTTACTCACGCAAATCCCGATTTTCTCAACGACATCAATGTTATGCTTGACAAGGGATTTTCAAGCCTTAGTATGGAGCCTGTTGTTTGCGAGCCAAACGACCCCTCAGCTCTTACAGAGAGTGATTTGCCAATAATTTTTGAGCAGTATGAAAAGCTTGCAAAGCTTATGATGGCTCGAAAGAAAGAAGGAAAGCCTTTCACTTTTTATCACTATATGATAGATTTATCGGATGGTCCTTGTATATACAAAAGAATTTCGGGTTGCGGCTCAGGAACAGAATATATGGCTGTAACTCCTTGGGGGGATTTGTATCCTTGTCATCAGTTTGTCGGCGACGAAAAATTCAAGTTAGGTAACATTTGGGACGGCGTAACAAATTCAAAAGTCCAAGACGAGTTTGCAAGCTGTAATGTGTATGCAAGAGAAGAGTGCAGAAGCTGCTGGGCAAGGCTTTATTGCTCAGGGGGATGCGCCGCAAATGCGTACCACGCAACAGGCTCAGTTAAAGGAATTTATGAATACGGCTGCAAGCTGTTTAAGAAAAGAATGGAATGTGCAATAGCACTTGCTGTTGCAAACGAATTAGATGAGGAATAAATATGAATACTCCAATCTGTGATTTTGTTGATAAATATATAAAAAGCGATGCAATAAGATTTCATATGCCAGGTCATAAGGGAAAAAACTTTCTTGGAATTGAAGAGCGTGATATAACTGAAATCGTTGGTGCAGATAACCTGTTTGAAGCAAACGGAATAATAAAAGAAAGCGAAGAAAACGCAAGCGACTTATTCGGATGCCCAACCTTTTATTCAACAGAAGGCTCATCTTTATGTATTCGTGCAATGCTCTACCTTGCAATACTAAATCAAAAAAACAGCCCCACCCGTCCGCTTATAGCTGCCGCAAGAAACGTACACAAGGCATTTTTAAGCGCTGCGGCTCTGCTTGATTTTGATATTATGTGGCTATTATCAAAAAATGAAAACACTTATTTGTCGTGTCGGATTAGCAGTGATGATGTTGAGAAGGCTTTCTCACATGCAAGGCAATTGCCCGCCGCCCTATACTTAACATCTCCCGACTATTTGGGAAAAACGGCAGACATAGAAGAAATTTCTAAAGTATGTCATAAATTTGGGGTTTTGCTCATTGTAGACTGCGCTCACGGTGCCTATTTAAAATTTTTAGACGAGTCTGTTCATCCTATGGATTTAGGCGCAGATATGTGCTGTGCATCTGCCCACAAAACTCTTCCGACGCTGACGGGCGGGGCATATATGCACCTTTCGTCTGCTTTGCCTGATGATATAATATGTCGTGCTAAAAACGCATTATCGCTTTTTGCATCAAGCAGTCCGTCATATTTAATCCTTCAATCGCTTGACAAAACAAACTTATATTTAAAAAATCACTACAGAGAAGAGCTAAAACACTTTATATCAAAGCTCTCCTTATTAAAGCAGAAGCTCAAAAAAATAGGCTACGACTGCCTTGAATGTGAGCCGCTAAAATTAACTATACAAACTAAATCATACGGATATACAGGAACTGATTTTGCAAATTTACTTAGCGAAAAAAACATTATTTGCGAATTTTGCGACTCGGATTTCATTGTTTTAATGCCGACGCCGGAAAATGGCGAACGTGCTCTTGATACGCTTTATTTTGAGCTTGAGAAAATCAAAAAAAAGCCAAATGTCTTTTCTTGTGCAAAGCATCTTTCTCTGCCAAAGCGTGTTTTATCGCCGCGAGAGGCTGTTTTTTCCGCCGTTGAAACAATATCTGCAAAAGAATCTCTTGGAAGAATATTTGCAGATTCTAATATAAGCTGTCCGCCTGCTGTGCCAATTATCGTGTGTGGCGAGGTGATTGACGAAAATATTTTGTCCGCATTTGAATACTACAATATAACTTCCTGCACCGTAGTAAAAAAATAATAAAAAGGCTATAACACTTTGATTATATCACACATCAATTTGTTATAGCCTGTTCTTATTTCTTTTTACTAAGAATTTCCAAAGCATTTTTCGCCGCCTGTTGCTCAGCTTCCTTTTTGCTTTTTCCTATTCCTTTTGCAATAGGCGAATCATCTTTATATATGCAAACGGTAAAATTCTTTTCATGCTCAGGACCGGATTCATCTAAAATTCTATAAGACACTTTTCCCCCCTTATCCTGAATCACTTCTTGAATACGAGTCTTGTAATCGTTATTCAATTTTCCGTTCATAGCACTGTCTATCCTGTTTTTCAAATGCTTTAAAATCCATTCTTTTACTGTTTCAAAATTGCTATCAAGATAGATTGCGGCGATAATCGCCTCAAAAGCATCCGAAATAAGTGAACCTCTTGTTCTTCCGCCCGTATGAATTTCTCCTTTTCCAAGAAGAATATGCTCCCCAAGCTCAAACTCATCTGCCGCTTCCCTTAAACCTTGCTCGCAAACAATTGCCGCACGAAGCTTACTAAGCTCCCCTTCAAGCTTATCTGTAAGCGACAAGAAAAGCTTTTCACCAACAACCAAATCAACAATCGCATCTCCCAAAAATTCAAGGCGCTCGTTTGTTTTATTTTTAGCTATTCCATTCTCATTTGCATATGACGTATGAATCAATGCGTTTTTTAAAAGCTCCTTGTTCTTAAATGTATATCCTAAGCGTTTTTCAAATTCGCTATATTTTTTATCCATAAATAATCACAACCCTTATATCATTAAAGTTCCCAAAAAAACAAAAAACAGACTTAATCAAGTCCATTTCAACAAAGAGCACCTATACGTTACGGGGAAACCAACGTCATTATACCTTAAATTAACAACATTGGTGATAATCCCCTATACCGAATACTTTTATTAAATATACAAAGCTCTTATTTACTAAATAATGTTCTTGTTTTCTTAAAGCATATCATTGATATAATTTACAGCATCCCCAACTGTTTCAATTTTCTCAGCATCCTCGTCAGGAAATTCAACATCAAATTCCTCTTCAACTGCCATAACAAGCTCAACAATATCAAGAGAATCTGCGCCAAGGTCATCTTTAAAAGAAGCCTCCATTGTTACAATTTCCTCATCAACTCCAAGTTGGTCAACAATAACCTGCTTAACTCTTTCAAATACCATTAAATTGCACCTCCTTAAATTTTTTAGTACATATTACTGTACCAATAGTTATTATGAATTATTTATATTGCGTTGTCAAGAAAAATTTTCCACTCTTAGATATTTTCATATATTATATACAATTTCGCAATATTATCTTAAAGTTTTTTCATTAACATTTTATCTGCAAAATGCTTTCTTGAATTTTTTCAAGCATCTTACTCTCAACGCAATTCTTAGCTTGCTCAATTGCACAAAACGCCGACATTTCCTTTGCGCTTCCATGACACTTTATAACAGGCGCCTTTGTACCAAGCAAAAGTGCACCGCCATACCTTTGATAATCCATTTGGTCTTTTACTTTATACATATCCTTTTTAAGAATTGCCGCTGCAAGCTTATTTTTAAGGCTTCCCATAAAAACAGACTTAACCTTTCCGAATAACTGATGCGACAAGCCCTCTGTAAGCTTTAAAATCATATTTCCCGTAAACCCATCGGTTACAATAACATCCGCATCTCCGTCAAACAAATATCTTCCCTCAATATTACCAATAAAGTTTATCGGAAGCTTACTTATTTGCTCGTATGCTTTCTTTGCAAGGTCGCTCCCTTTGTGCGGCTCGCTGCCTATATTAGCTAAAGCTACTTTAGGATTTTTTCTTTTTAAAACATCTTTCATATAGATACTCGCCATAATGGCAAATTGAGCAAGATATTCAGGCTTACAATCTGCATTAGCCCCGCAATCAGCAAGCAACATAGTTTCCTTCATCGTAGGCAATACAGGCGCAAGACATGGTCTTTTAACTCCGTCCATACGTCCTACAACAAAAATTCCCGCCGCCAAAAGAGCTCCCGTACTGCCACAGGAAATAAGGGCATCCCCTTCCCCGTCAGCAACAAGCTTTGCCGCAACAACTAAAGATGAATCCTTCTTTTTTCTGATTGCATTAGCGGGCTCCTCATCGTTTGATATGACGCAGCTCGCTCCAACAACTTTTACTCTCTCGCATTTCTCTCCAAGCGACTCAAGCTCTTTTTCAATAAGCTCGCTATCTCCAACAATAGTAACGTCAATATCAAGCTGTTTTGCCGCCCTGACGCAAGCCCTAACTTGCTCTTGTGGCGAATAGTCTCCCCCCATAGCATCAAATACTATATTCAAAATTTATCACACCCCACACAAAAAATTAATTATAATATTCAGTTAAAATTGTTTTCCCTATTATTTTCAAACCAATTGGTGCCTTTGATAATTTATCATTTTAAGTCCTCTCATTAATGAATCAATATCCATATTGCCGAAAAAAGGAGCAAAATGGTCATCATTATTTCCAAGATTATCTTGAACATGTAATGCATAAACATGCTCATTAAGTATCGTCAATGCCTCGTATTGAGTTGTTTCTTGCATATTGCCATGCCCCGTATCCCAACACGCATGAAAAAGCGGGCGAGCGACAAAATCAATTAATTGCAACGCATAAGGTTTAGATGCCACTGTTTTGGCAATATACTCACTTCGTTCGTGCGATATATTTTTACAAATGCGATATAACTCGTTTCACTCGTTGCGATATGATATAAATTCCTTTGTTCTCGTCCCGAAGGGACATATCGCATCCGTCAGGATATATCGCACCGCAAGGTATATCGCAAATTCCGTCAGGAATTTATATCGCTGATTTTAATCGTTCCACGATTAAAATCATTGTACCACAGAATTTGTATAATTTCAATACACAAATTAAAATTTTGTGCATTTTTATTATACAATTTCAGGAACTCTTGACACACACATCCAATATGGCTATAATTAAAATAAAAAACGGAGCTTGAAATTATGTATAAAACAATATTTTTTGACCTTGACGGAACATTGACCGACCCTGCAGAAGGAATAACAAATTCAGTTGCCTATGCACTTAAAAAGTATGGAATAACAGTCGCCGACAAAGCATCTCTTTATAAATTTATAGGTCCTCCCCTAACCGATGCATTTTCGGAATATTACGGTTTTTCAAAAGAAAAAGCTTTAGAAGCAGTTGAATTTTACAGAGAATATTTTCGTGATAAGGGCATTTTTGAAAATAAAGTATATGAAGGCATAGCAGAACTTTTACAAAAACTAAAGGAAGAAAATTACACAATAATACTTGCAACATCAAAGCCTGAAGAATTTGCTGAAAAAATTCTTAAACACTTTAACCTATTCAAATATTTTGACTGTATAGCAGGTGCGGCAATGGACGGAAGCCGCATTAAAAAGGCAGATGTAATACTTTATGCAATGGAAAAACACGGAACAGACGATTTAAATGAGTGTGTTATGATAGGTGACCGTGAGCACGATATAATCGGAGCAAGCAAAACGGGAATGGACTCAATAGGGGTTTTATACGGATACGGAAGCTATGACGAGCTGAAAAACACAGGTGCAACATATATAGCAGAAAACGTTTCTGACATATATGAAATCATAAAAAAATCATAAATGAAATTTTCACAGTAAAAATATGGATTTTAAAAGCAACTTGTGGTATAATATATAAATATATTTAATAAGAAGGAGGTAATTTTGTATTATGAACACCACTTCGCACACCTTAAAAAACGGTATTTCGGTTCATTTTATAAACGATACTAAATTTAAAACAACAACATTAAGCGTAAATTTCACAAGACCGCTTTCAAAAAACGAGGTAACCTTAAATGCACTTCTCCCTGCGGTTTTAAGACGCGGATGCAAAAGCTATCCCGAAACAAGAAGGCTTAACATTTATCTTGATGAGCTGTACGATGCAGTATGCGAATATACAATTTCCAAAAAAGGGGACGCACAGGTTGTAAGCTTTATTTTCAAAACAATCGCAAACAGATTTGCACCTGAATTAAAGCCGTTTGAAAAGCTTACAGCACTTGCTGGAGAAATTCTTTTAAACCCTCTTGCGCAAGATGGTTCTTTTAACAGAGAATATACCCTCCGCGAAAAGGAAAATTTAAAACAGCTTATTGAAAGTGTGGTTAATGACAAAAGAGAGTATGCTAAAAAACGCCTTATAGAGAGTATGTATGAAGGTGAGGCATACGGAATTTTTGAATATGGTTACACATCAGATCTTGACGGAATAAATGAAAAAAGCCTTTATAAGCATTATACCGAGTTTATACACACAAGTCCCATTGACATTATTGTAACAGGTCCGTGTAATGAAAATGAGGTTATTATAAACCTTGAAAACATATTTGGAAAGCTTGATATTTCACCTCTTTCCTATCCTGAAATTACATCAGGAAATGGGAAAACTGACATAAACTATGTAACCGATGAAGAACCTGTTACACAGGGCAAGCTTACAATAGGGTTCAGAACTCCCGTAACAATAAAAAGCGACGGATATTATGGGGCTTTGGTTATGAACAATCTTTTTGGCGGTGCAACACATTCAAAGCTTTTTATGAATGTGAGAGAAAAGCTTTCGCTTGCATATTATGCAGGCTCAGGCTATAACTCATTCAAAGGTCTTATTGTTGTAAGCTGCGGAATTGAGTTTGACAAATATGAAATTACACTGCGTGAGGTTTTAAATCAGCTTGATGAAATCAAAAATGGTAATATAACAGATGAGGAGCTTGAATACTCAAAGCTTTCACTTGCAAACACCTACAGAAGCTCTGCCGACAGTGCAGGTGCATTGGACGGACTTTGCCTTTCGCAGATTTTATCCGGCAAGACTATGAGCACAGATGAAATTATAAAAAACATAAATGCCGTTACAAAGGAGGAGGTTGCAAACGCCGCAGCTCTCCTTACCGCCGATACTGTATACTTCCTGAAAGGACGTGAATTAAATGATTAAGCACACTCTGTCCGAAAACACCTTTTTAGGTGAAAAATCCTATAATTTCACACTTGATAACGGTCTTAAAATAATAGTTACACCAAAACCGGGATACACAAAAAAATGTGCAATTTTCGGTGTCAATTTCGGTTCAACCACCAACACCTTTAAATCTGCAGGGAAGAGTGAAATTACAACCATCCCTGACGGTGTCGCACACTTTCTTGAGCACAAGCTCTTTGAAAGCGAGGAGGGTGATGCATTTACACAGTATGCAAAAACAGGTGCAAGCGCAAATGCTTACACATCATTTACCACAACTGCATACTATTTCACATGCACCGACAAATTTAACGAAAATTTAAAAATACTCACAAATCTTATGCAAACCCCTTATTTCACAAAGGAAAATGTTGCAAAAGAGCAGGGTATTATCGGTCAGGAAATAAATATGTATCTCGACAACCCCGGCTGGCGTGTATATTTTAATATGCTTGAGGCTATGTATAACACCCACCCCGTAAAAAAGGACATTGCAGGCTCGGTTGAAAGTATTGCAAAAATAACACCTGAGCTTTTATATGACTGCTATAACAAATTCTACACACCTGAAAATGCCGTTCTTTCTATATGCGGTGACCTTGACCCGTTTGAAACTGCAGAATATGCGGCATCCTTAATTAAAAAGCTTGGAAATGAACAGGGTGCAGTGCGTATATGCGAAGAAGAAGCAGATAAAGTTATGAGCAACAATACTGTGCAGTCGTTATCGGTAAGCAGACCTCTTTTCCATATAGGCTTTAAGGACAACAACAATTCTTTAAAGGGCGAGGATTTTTCAAAAAAGGATATTGTGGGAAGAATGGCTCTTGACATTGTATTTGGAAAAAGCAGCAGCTTTTTTGATAAAAACTATAATTCGGGAATTATCAACGACAGCTTTGAGTTTGAATACTCTTGCGAGAAGGATTACTCACACAGCATACTGTCGGGCGAGAGCGAAACGCCCGAAAAGGTTCGTGATGCAATTTTAACCGAAATTAAAAATGTATGTGAAAACGGAATATCTGACGAAGATTTTAACCGTCACAAAAACGTTGAAAAGAGTATGTATATAAAACAGTGGGTCAACATTGAAAGCACCGCACGCAATATGATGAATGCTCATTTTGCGGGATATAATTTTTATAATATCTTAAACCTGCTTGATAAAATTTCAAAAGAGGATATTTTAAATCAGGTTGAGGCTCTCAAAGAAAATCTGTGTGTAACCTCAGTTATAAAACCAAACAAGGAGTGATTGAGTTGGAAAACTATGTTGGATTTCCCGGACTTGGACTTGAGTTTAACATAAACCCCGTTGCATTTAATTTGTTCGGCAAAAATATATACTGGTACGGCATAATTATTGCGGCAGGGCTTATTATTGCACTCACCATAAGTATGTCGCTTGAAAAACGTACTCTCCTGCCCAAGGACACCGTGCTTGATATTGTTCTGTGGGCTACAATCCCCTCCATCATCTTTGCAAGGCTTTACTACTGCATATTCAGATTTGAGGACTACAAAGATAATCTTACCGATATTTTTAAAATATGGGAAGGCGGAATTGCCATATACGGTGCAATAATCGGTGCAGTTGTTACCGCATATATATATTGCAGGGTTAAAAAGATTGACTGGAAATCTGCCTTTGATATATGCATTATCGGAGTAATAACGGGGCAGAGCATCGGCAGATGGGGTAACTTTGTAAACAAAGAGGCTTATGGCATAAAAACAGACCTGCCCTGGCGTATGGAAATATATCAGGGCAACACACCCGTGTGTGTCCACCCCACCTTCTTATATGAAAGTTTATGGAACTTTATAGGCATTTTTGTGCTTTTATACATAAACAGGCACAAAAAGCAAAACGGCGAAACCTTCTTTTCCTATCTTATGTGGTACGGCATCGGCAGAGCCTTTACAGAAGGGTTAAGAACAGACAGCTTATATCTCGGTCCTGTGCGGATATCACAGCTTGTTGCGTGTTTAACCGCAATCGCAGGAATGATTTTTTTAGCCTATTACAGAAACATTCAAAAACACAAATAAACCAATTTCATTAACCATGCAGAACCTGTGGGTATTCCCTAACTAAAGGAACCAACATAAATGGAGCTATGCTTTCATAGCTCCATTATCTGTATCACGAGTCACTCTTTTGAACAAAATATGATTTGAATGCCCCGCTTTTATCAACACTGTTATTTTCCCATATCACCGCATCTTCATCACCATCATAAAAGGAATCCGTTCCGGTCGGGTTAGTGAAAAAACTATTAGTGACAACTAAATTTGAAGAACTATTTTTTACTGCAAGTGTACCGCGAAGCCCCATAAGCTTATTGTTGAAAAATCCGCAGTTTGTAATAATATTCCTGTTGCCTTTTATATCAAACCCTATTGTTGCCGTATCAGCAAAGCACCCATCCATAACGTTAATTCCGCCGTTTATTTCAAACGCAACTGAGTCAAGTAGCATTTCCGGAACTCCATATTCCAAAATATCACGCTCGGTTTCGTCGGTATAATTACCGGAATTCAACAACATCTTATTTTTACCATAAAACACTGACCACTCTTTAAAGCTCTTTCCTACAGGAGGCACCGTACCACCCCAGATGTGACACCTTGTAAGACGGTTGGCACTACCATCCGATTTAAATCCGACAGTATAATCAATCACAAAACAGTCGGTATAATGTCCATCGTGCTCATTTGTGTAGATGCCTATATTACCACTGAGTCCCGACATCGTGCACTTACAATATATATTTGTTGCCACCAGCTCATAAAGCCTTCCGCCAACGTTTCCGCCAACACAAAGACCGTATTGTTTTCCGTTGTGTAGCGTTATATTTGAAATTGTGTAGTGATGAGCATTAGCAAGCAACAGACAACTTGCCTTTCCGCATCCGTCTATATCACCTCCGCGTATAAACAAACCAAGGTTGTCATAGATAGTACCATCATCATTATAGATTGTCAGCTCGTGAAAATTATCGTTTCCGTCATATGACAGCACAAACTCCATTTCCTCCGCAGCAATAAGCCTTGCTGCAGGATGCATATCTATAGAACAACGATTTTTTATATAGAGAGGAGTTGCTATTTTATAGTCACCTTTCGGAATACACAAAATCCCGTTCGGAGTAGAATCAATTGCCCTCTGAATTCTTTCCGAATCGCTTTTATCGAATTCTGTTCTAATAAAATCAGTTAAAATATTGTCATACATTTTTTCTCTTCCTTTCTGTTATAAATTTATCATTATAATGCCGCAAATCCCAACAACAATGCATGCAATCTGCTTTGGCATTAATTTGTCTTTTAAAAAATATATACCCGTAAGAGTAGACAAAACAAGTGTGCCTCCATTGTAGGTCGGGAAAAGGAGGCCTGCGTCTATTGAGGCAATTGCTTTTGTGTTCAATAATTGAAACATACCAAGAACAACACCAGCGCCGATTGAGCAAAACCAAAAAGCTTTGTTGTTTACTTTAAATGTTACCTTTCTTCCCTTCAGACTCAAAACAAAGCAAACAGCAAATGAAATCAAAGTTGCTACCAGATAACTCCATGCAACAAAAGCACCGCTCTCCCCTTTCCACATACTTTTGCCAAATATCTGCTGACAAAGAGCAAGACCACCATTGCATAAAAAAGATGCCACAGATAATAGTCCCCACCTTAATGAGTACGATTTTGTTCTTTTTATTTCCAAAGATAAAATAAGAGCAATAAAAACAACCACTATTCCGACAACTCTCAAAGTACCAAATTGCTCATTATAACAGATTTTTGAAACAAGAACAGGAATTATCATACTTGAATTTACAATAAAAACAAGAACAGACACATTTCCCAAAGACATCGCCCGAATATAGCAGGCCTGAAAAAGTATTGTAAGAATTCCGAAAATACCTCCGAAAATCATAACCGGTAAAGAACACCTCACCCCCCCGACAAAGCCAAGTAAAGCAAAGAGAAAAATTACTCCGTTGAAGGTTATTGCATCTATAAAGTTTGTTATGTGTTTTTTTGCAAAAAAGCCCTGTATGCTAACCTTTGATGTTGCCAACACAACGAGACATAAAATAATTAAAAAACTCATATTATCACCATAAAAATGATATCACAAATATATCGGATGCACAATGAACTTTTTTTGCATATGTATAGACTTTTTTGATATTTTATGATAAAATTTTCTTAGGGTGATAATATGAATGATTCAACAATGTTTGAAAAACTTACAGACTTAAATATTAGAAGTGATATGGGAATGTATTACTGTGGTAAACGAGTCAGAACTCCAAACCACGAATACGGTCCCGAAATAAGAACCCATTATCTTTTTGTTCTCGTTAACGAAGGAAGGGCGGTTATACTGCCTGATAAACAACTCACGTTTGGCAAACACGATTTACTCGTTATGTTCCCGAACCACAGAATTCATTATAAAGCGCTGGAAGACTGGAGCATATCCTGGCTCGGACTTTACGGAGAAACAGTTTCTGAATATATAAATTTATTGAAAGTTACACCTCAAAACCCAATAATGCATATAAGCAATTATAACGAACTTAAAACTGTGATGGATAATATTTATAACTTATCAAATGATTCCTCACTGGCATCAAAACTATCCGCTATAGGGTCAATATACGATTTTTTTGCTATATTAATGCAGAACTCAAATATTACCCGAAAACCAGATATAATAAGCACCGCCTTAAAGATTATTGACTATAACTTTTGCTCTGATATCACGATTGAAAAAATAGCAAGACTTTTAAATGTAGATTCTGCTCACTTTTCAAGAAAATTTTCTCAAAAGATGCACCTGTCTCCCAAAACATATATTTTAAACAAACGTATACAACGTGCAAAAGAACTTCTGTGCACTACAGATGACGGGATTTTTGAAATTTCAAACTCTGTCGGGTATGAGGATCAGTTCTATTTTTGCAGAATATTCAAAAAATACACCGGACTCTCCCCAAGTGAATACCGACGTAAAAAACCACTGTAATAACGAAAACAGACGGCACACCCTAAAGTGTACCGTCTGAAATTTTTCTGAAAGTGTTTGCTTAAGAGACCTGATAAATACTGATATTATATATAAAGCCTCACGCCTGAAATCAAACTCTTACAACGTTAGAAGCCTGAGGACCTTTTGCGCCTTCGCTAACATCAAAGGTTACTTCCATACCTTCATCAAGAGTTTTGTAGCCGTCCATCGCTATAGCTGAGAAATGTACAAAAACGTCTGTACCGTCTTCGCTCTCGATAAAACCGTAACCCTTTTCTGCGTTAAACCATTTAACCTTACCTTTTGCCATCTTGTTTACATTCCTTTCATCGGGCATCTTTATGCCCCATTGTGTTTCGTCGTGCTTAACACGCACAATTATAATAGCACAAAAACCTTATTATGTCAAGATATTTTTAATCTTTAAAATATGTTTCTTCAAACACCGCAGTCGCACTTCCGAGTATGGTTGCTTTATCGTAAAATTTCGACATTACGATTTTAATATCCCTGAATTTCATAGCCATGGGAACGTTACCTACATATTTTTTAATCCTCTCTGAAATCTGAGTTCCGCCCACCGCAATATCACCGCCGATTATAAGCACCTCGGGGTCAAAAATATTTATTGTATTTATTACCGCAACCGAGATAAGCCTGCAGAGATTATCAAGCTCAGATGAGCAAACCTCATCCCCCGACTTTGCCGCCGCAACAATTTTTTCAAAGGTTATTTTTCCGTCTATTACGGATTTCTCGCCGTTTTTAATTCTTTCTGCCACATTTTCACGGGTTCGGGTAATATTTGCATAAACCTCCAGACATCCTCTGTTTCCGCAGGAACAACCCTCGCCGTCAGGATTTATTGTAATATGCCCTATTTCGCAGGAAAAGCCGTTCGTTCCCGTAACAAGCTGATTATTCACTACAGCCGCCGCACCTACGCCGCGTGATACAGTTACAAATGCGAAATTGGAAACGTCCTTGCCTGCACCGTAATACTTTTCTGCAAGTGCCGCACAGTTTGCACATTTATACAGATATACAGGCAAATCAAAAGCATTTTCAACCTCTTCAACAATATTTACGTTCTGTATACCATAAAAGTTGGTTGGTGTTAAAATCATACCCTGCTGCGGGTCAATTGAGCCGATTGAGCTTATACCTATACCTACAACACTTCCGTCGCTCACGTTCATAATTTCGCCTGCAAGAGAAACGACCATATCTTTAAGCTTATCTGCTGTCATATCATCATCATATTCAACTCTTTTGGTATAAAGCATATTTCCCTTGATATCCGCAAGACAACCCTCAATATAATTTCTTGCAATGTTAATGCCTACCGCACATATACAACCGTCTGTAAGCTCAAGCAAAATAGGCTTTCTTTTGCCTGATGCAGTAACATCTATACCCGTTTCTGTAATTAAATTCATATCCTTGAATTCTGTAATAATGTTTGTAAGGGACATTTTTGAAAGCCCCGTTATTTTTGCAAGCCCTACTCTTGATACGGGTGCATTCAGTGCAATCATTTTCAAAATATTATTTCTGTTTGAAATTTTATTGGTTTTTGAATTATTTGCTATCATTTCGTAAAATCACACTCTTTTTTGTTGTTTTTATTATATTTTGCCACAAAAACAAAAAAATGTCAATATCTATTGGTATCGACATTTTTTAACACAAATTTTACTTTATCCGAAACATTGGCATCTTTGCAAATCCCGCTCCGCCTTCAGGCATCCTTGGTGCATCCTTTGGGGCATCTGCCGGGGGTTGTTTTCCTTCCATACCTTCAGGCATCTTGGGTGGTGTACCTGCTTTGCCGTCTTTCATTGACGGCGGTTTCATACTGTTCATTGCATCTGCAAGCTTCTGTGCAACATCTTTATCGGTTACTGCTGTAAAATGCCAGGGCTGAGTATTCATAGCACTTGGAGCATTTACACCCGCTGACAGAATTTTTTCGACATCTTCATCAGAAATTTTTTCTTCTGTAAAGAACTGGGTTGTTTTTACCTCGGCAAGCACCTTTGCGGCATCATCATAGCTTGCTGAATCATTTACAGCGGTGTTATTTGCACAAGCAGACAAGGATAATACCAGCAGCAAAACCATACCGATTATTAAATGTTTTCTTCTCATAAACAAAACCTCATTTCATCAAATTATATTTATTCTTTTAGATTATATTGTTTCAAAGTTAAATTAAGGTTAAAATATAATTTAATATTTCGTGAGATAAGCTGTGGTAGGCATTTTCTCATTTATGACAATTAAAACATCTTTGTTTTTTCAAATATTTTAACAAGAATTAAACCTATAACAAGTCCTGCAACACCTTGCATACCATTCGCAGGAATATTTACTGCAGAAGCAACAAAACCATACATAAATCCTTCAAATACAAAATATCCGAGAATCATAGCAATTTCAGCAAGTGCACCACCGATAATTCTTGATGTAGTATTACCAAATTTATTATGTATGCCCTTAAAGTAGAAATGAGCAATGATTGCCATAACACCTTTGATAATGAAGGTTGCAGGCGCATACACCGCATAACCAGAGAATAAGTCTGCAAGTGCAGAACCGATACCCGCTGCCGCAAATCCGTATGCAGGAGATAAAAGCCAGCCGGAAAGAAGAACAATACAATCACCTAAATTGAGATAGCCTTTAAGCGGTGACGGAATTTTAATAATCATTGTAGCTACACAGCAGAGTGCTGCAAGCATTGAAGCAATTACGATTTTTTGTGTTTTTGTTTTCATTTTATCACGTATAATTAAAACCATCTTGAAAGGGGTGGTTTTAATTATTTCTCCTTTCCTCAAATTTGTTATATTTGCAGGAGTAGCTACCTGCGGTATAATAATGACAAGCACTGTGGATTTGTATCTATTTCATTACAGCTTAGACTGGTTCGAGGTGACTCAAACCACAGTGGTTTGTCTGAAATGGTAATTAGTTAGTTAACGCTCTGACGTTTCTATTTGCGTGAATACATTGGCAAGCCGTCTGTGGAAAACAGCAGTGCAAAAAATATTAAAAGGAGGAAACCATGTATTACATTGGTATCG
>JAZNSA010000022.1:0-4137 GCA_045590935.1 Clostridia bacterium
GTTTCATAATCATTCATTTTTTCCTGAACTCTTCTTAAAACTCCTGTTTTCAAATTATTAAGCTTCGCCACATTTGTATACACTGCCTGAATTTCTCCGTCCTCACTTTTTTCAAAGCTTACAAAATCCTCATATTTGAGTGCATTATTTTCAATTTCCTCTCCTACTGCATCGTTTATCACCTTCACGGCAATGTCCCCCGCTCTGTTGTCGGCTATTTCAATAACTACAGGGCGTGCATTATAAAGACCAATATAAACAAAAGAAATGCTAATAATTAGAATTCCTATAGTAATTATATATATTCTAAACACACGCTTCTTTCTAACCCTTTCAGGCGACATTTTCCTCTTTGGCATATTTCTTTCAAGCCCTAATCTCAAAGCCTCTCCCTCCCTTCATACATATAAAATATGCAAGCAAGGAAGCATTGGTTAATGCACTGCTCTATAGCCTTTTCTTAAACTTTTAAGAGCCCCGCAATATGCGAGGCTCTCAATAAATTATTTTATAATTTCAATTCCTAAAATCTTGCACAAGCTTTCGATAACGCCTGTATTATCTCCATACGAAACAATATAATGCTGACACATAACATTCTCAGCGAATTTGCAAACGTCGTAAAACTCAATTTCAAGCCCCGGTAATTGCGGCGCAGGCTTCAAGAGCCACCGCACACTTAACTATTAATTCCTTTGGGGTATTAAGCTCTCCAAATCAAACAAAAGCTACCTTTGCCATATCAAATCGCTTTCATTCCTTTATTATTTTGAAATATTTAAAATATCGTCTGCATTTTTAAAATTGTCATACGCCTCAGAATAGTCTACATCCTTCGGCGAATAAGTATCTTTAATCTTTATTAAATCCATAACCTCATCAACCGACTTGTAAATTCCAATTCCGAGCCCTGCGAGAATTGCTCCGCCTAAGCAAGCCGTTTCTTTATTTTCCAAGGTCATCAATGTTTTCTTTGTCATATCTGCCTTCATCTGGCACCATAGCGGACTGCTTGCACCGCCACCCATAGCACGAATTTCCTTGATATCAGGATTTAAGTAATCCAAATTTTCTTTTAATATGCAAGAAATAGCTTCCATAATACTTCTTACAAAATGCCCCCTCGTGTGCTCAGGCGTGAGCCCCGTAAAGCTTCCCCTTGCATCAGGATTATACTTTGGCATAGTTGAGCCGCAAAGATACGGCAAAAACGTAAGCCCGTCGCAACCGGGGGTAATTTCTTTTGCAAGCTCATCAAGCTCGCTAAAGGAAAAGCTTTCGCAAAGCGCATTTTTAAACCACTTAAGAGCCATACCCGCCGTTGACGACCATGTCAGCAAGCAATATTTGCCGTCGTAGTTGTAGTGGCAAGGAATTATGCTGTTTGCATCATATTTCGGAACATCATCACACGGGCTGAAAACAACCATCGTTGTTCCCGTCATCTCGCTTACAATTCCTTTTTTTACAACTCCCGCTCCTATAGCACCCGAAACCTGGTCCATTGCGCCCGTAACAACCTTAATTCCATTATAATCTCCAATATATACGCCGCTATCCGACAACGCAGGAAGCATATCCTTTGAAACGCCGATAAATTCAAGCATTTCTTCCCACCACTCAGCCTTGTTTATATCGAAATATATAGTTGAAGATTGCAAGGTCTTTTCAGTAACAAACCTTCCCGTAAGCTTATATAAAAGGTAATCCTCAAGCAAAAATACTTTCTTAGTTTTTGTCCAAATCTCAGGCTCATTTCTCTTAACCCACAAAAGCTTGCACGCAGGCCACGTTGCTGTTATTTCAGGTTGCCCCGTAACCGTATATACTCTCTCTCTTCCAAAATGCTCCTCAATAAGCTCCGCTTCCTTTGTTGCCCTGTTATCAAGCCAAACAATTGCCTTTCTGACAGGCGTACCATTTTCATCCGTTAAAATAAGCGTTTCACATTGAGTATCAATAGCCAAAGCATCAATCGTAATATCTAAGTTTTCAATCTCACCCTTGACTATTTCCCAATATTTTTCCGACTCAAACTCAACAATATCGCCGTGCGCATCAATTATGTAATCGACATTAGAAGAATTTTTCATCTCAAGCTTTTCGTTAAATACCGCCGTTTTTACCGACGTTGTTCCAACATCTATACCCATTAAATTCATAATAAATACCGTCCTTCCAAAAAAGGTTATAAACTCTTTTACTTCTATGCATTAAATTATATCAATATTGTCCGTATTTGTCAATCAATTTTGATACATCACTTTTCTATTATGCAATTCTTTTTCCATTTGAAAATCTGTATTTGAAGATACTTCCTCTTACAACCCAATCCATTACCATAGCAACCCATATTGCAATAATTCCCATATCAAACAGCTTAACCATAAGATATGCGGCACCTATTCTGAATAAAAACATCGTCGAAACTGCAACAATCATAGTAAACTTTGTATCGCCTGTTCCTCGAAGCGCACTCAGTGTTTAAAAGCTTTCACGTCTATACTCCTTATAAGTACAAATCCTTATATAATGCAAGAAATTCAAATAACTGATTTTATTATTTATAAAAAAAAGATAAAATGGCTCTGACAAAATGATTTCAAATCAGATTGTCAAAGCCATTTTATAATAAAGCATTAATTTTTAAATTTTATTTCATCAAGTAACTTTTCTCTTTTCCTTTGCCTCAACAACATATTTACTCATCTGCACCTTTTAAAAAATTATTTTTCTCCGCTCAGCATTATGCTTCTACGATTCTTAACCTCATCAGGCATCGGCTTAATTTCGCCCGCAGCCTTAAGCGCATTTTTAGTAAGCAACGGACCAACAAGCTCATAAATCAAAACGGCAAAAAGAGTAATATTTCTAATCAAATTACCTTCTGCACCAAGCTGCATTGCAGTTGTTGTCATCCCAAGCGCAACACCTGCCTGAGGCAAAAGCGTAATTCCAAGGTACTTGCAAATTTCCTTTGAGCATTTTGTTGCCTTCGCACTTACAAGCGTTCCGAAATATTTTCCAAGAGAACGGAAAATTATATAAACAACTCCTATTGCAACAATCGCAACATCTGTAAACACATTAAGCTCCAAAGCCGCTCCGCTTATTACAAAAAATACTGCAAAAAGAGGTGATGTCCATTTATCCGATGCATTCATAAGATTTTCAGACAAAGGACAGATATTGCAAAAGATTGTTCCAAGCATCATACATGTCAAAAGTGAAGAAAAACCAATATGTATTGTTCCTATTTCAAAATGAATATTAGTCATTGAAACAGTAAGCAAAACCAACGCAATCGTCAAATTCAAACGATTAGTATTAGAATTAAACATTTTCTCAAGCTGAGTAAGTACCCAACCCATAATTGCACCCAAGCTTAGCGAACACACAATTTCAATTATAGGATTAATAACAATTGATGCAATATCAACCGCTCCAACAACCAACGATTTTGCTATGCCAAACGATACAGCGAATACAATCAGTCCAACAGCATCATCTAACGCAACAATCGGTAAAAGAAGCTTCGTAAGCGGACCGTTCGCCTTATACTGCTTAACAACCATCAAGGTTGCCGCAGGTGCAGTCGCAGTAGCAATAGCACCAAGAGTAATAAGCTGCGACGTTGAAAGCTTTCCTGGCATTAGCTTTGCAAACGCAAACAGTGCAAGGTCAACAAAAAGCGTTGCAACAAGCGCCTGAAAAATACCTATAACAAAAGCCTGCTTACCTGTCTTTTTAAGCTCTTCTTTTCTGAATTCACTGCCTATTGCAAATGCGATAAAGCCGAGCGCAACCTCGGATAACATTCCCAAGCTGCTCACTTCGCTCGCATTATGAAAACCAAAGCCCGAAATATGAAACGCACCAATGCAATACGGTCCAATTAATACTCCCGCAATAAGATAAGACGTTACTGCAGGCAATTTAAAAACTTTAAATATTCTTGTCATAAGCAGACCCGCAAGCAATGCTACCGATACTGATAAAATTCCACTCATAATACTTTCCCTCTTTCACTTATATATAAATATTATATTTTGGCTCAGCCTTTTATATAAATACAGATAATTTTGCCGTAAACCAACGACCATTATACTACAATCTTCTTCAAAAAGCAAGGCTTTA
>JAZNSA010000023.1:0-2679 GCA_045590935.1 Clostridia bacterium
TTGGTTATTTGTGCTTTAATATAAAAATATTAGTGCAGTTTTATTAACAAAATTTGCTTTATTCCAATTTTTTACAATTGTTTTCGTGTTTAGTTAAAAAAATACTTTGCAAACTAAAGAAAATGTGGTATTATATATTTATTGAAATGGAGGTAGTATGCATGGAAAACAAGTTGAAAGAGATTGCAAACCGAATTAAGGAGCTTCGTTTGATTTTTCAAATAAGCGCTGAAGATATGGCGCATAAAACAAACGTTACTCTTGAAGAATATAATGCACTTGAAAATGGCGAAAAGGATTTTGCATTTACTTTTATTTATAAATGTGCGTTGACGTTTAATGTTGAGGTTTCAGATATTATTGAGGGCGCAAGCCCTACGCTTTCCAATTACTGCGTAACAAGAAAAGGCGACGGAATGAGTATCGTTCGCAGAAAGGGATTTGTTTATAACAACCTTGCACACAGATTTAAAAATAAGATGACAGAGCCTTTTTATGTTAAAGCGCCATATAATGAAGCGGCGGCAAATTCTCAAATTAAGCTGAGCTCTCACGCAGGTCATGAATTTGATATTATTATAAAGGGAAGCCTTAAAATTCAGATTGGAGAAAATGTTGAAATTCTTCATGAAGGGGATACGGTTTATTACGATAGCTCAACGCCTCATGGCATGGTTGCCATTGACGGAGAGGATTGCGAATTTTATGCAATAATTCTTTCTAAGGGACGTGAGTTTGAATATACGGACGATGTTTTAAAGCACAAGGAAAAGATTGTTGAAAAGGTTGACGATAATGATACTGTTTATAAAAAATTTATAAGCGTTAAAAAGGACGAGGATGGGGTTGTTTGCGCAATAGATTTCAAAGACGAAGAAAAGTTTAATTTCGCTTTTGATGTTGTTGATGCAATTGCGGACAAAAATCCTGATAAGCTTGCCATGCTTCATATTTCAAATTCGCTTGAAGAAAGAAGATTTTCTTTTGGCGATATGAAAAGATATTCAAACAAGACGGCAAATTATTTTGAAAGCCTTGGCATAAAGAAGGGCGACAGGGTATTGGTTGTTTTAAAGAGGCACTATCAATTCTGGTTTACAATTCTTGCGCTTCATAAGATTGGCGCAATAATAATTCCTGCAACAAATCTTTTGGTTGAGCACGATTTTGACTATAGATTCAAGGCGGCAGGCGTTTGCGCAATCGTTTGTACGGGCGACGGTGATGTTGCACATCAGGCTGAGCTTGGTGCAAAAAAATGCGAAAGCGTTAAAACAAAAATTATTGTTAATGGCAAGCGTGATGGTTGGCACAATTTTGACAGTGAGGTTGAAAGCTTTTCTGATGTTTATGAAAGAAAAGAAGATTCGGCTTGCGGCTCGGAGCCTATGCTTATGTTCTTCACTTCGGGAACAACAGGCTACCCTAAAATTGCTATGCATAATCACAAGTATCCGTTAGGTCATTTCATAACTGCGAAATATTGGCATAGAGTAAAGAAAGACGGACTTCATTTTACAATTTCTGACACAGGCTGGGGAAAAGCTCTTTGGGGAAAGCTTTACGGTCAGTGGCTTTGCGAAGCAGGAATATTTACCTATGATTTTGATAAGTTTTCGGCACACGATATTTTGCCGATGTTTGCAAAATATAATATAACAACCTTCTGCGCACCGCCTACAATGTATAGGTTTTTCATTAAGGAGGACATTTCAAAATATGATTTATCCTCGCTTACGTATTCAACAGTTGCGGGCGAGGCTTTAAATCCTGAGGTTTATAATAAATGGCTTGAAATAACGGGCTTGCGACTTATGGAGGGCTTCGGACAGACGGAAACAACACTTGCCGTAGGAAATTTGTATGGGATGAATCCTAAGCCAGGCTCAATGGGTAAGCCGTCGCCGCTTTTTGATGTTGATATAGTTGATGCAGACGGAAACAGCGTTAAGGTTGGAGAAACGGGCGAAATTGTTGTTCATACTAAAAACGGCGCACCGTGCGGCTTGTTTATGGGATATTATCAAAACGAAGAAAAAACAAAGGAAGCATGGCACGATGGTATATATCATACGGGCGATACTGCTTGGAAGGATGAGGACGGATATTTTTGGTATGTCGGCAGAGTTGATGATTTAATTAAATCGTCGGGCTATAGAATCGGACCTTTCGAAATTGAGAGCGTTATTATGGAGCTTCCGTATGTTTTGGAATGTGCAATAACGGGTGCACCTGACGAAATAAGAGGACAGGTTGTTAAAGCAAGTATAGTTTTAACAAAGGGAACAAAGGCAAGCGACGAATTGAAAAAAGAAATTCAAAACCATGTAAAAAAAGTTACTGCACCATACAAATACCCACGAATCGTAGAGTTTGTTGATGAACTTCCCAAAACAATCAGCGGAAAAATCAAACGTGCTACGATTCGTAGTAGCGAAAACAATGGATAAGTTATATTCAAAACAAATTCTAATTCTTAAAGCGGTGTGTTGTCTACTTCTCGCACCGCTTTATGCTCTGATATCGCGCCTCCTAACTATCGAGGACGGATTTGTTTATATCCTTGCCTCTATCGTTCCTGTGATATGTATTTACTGTATTCCGTTTTGGCTTTCGCTAACTTATATTAATAAATACAGAGTATCGACTGTTTGGAAATATATCTCGTGGGATGCGGTG
>JAZNSA010000024.1:0-23417 GCA_045590935.1 Clostridia bacterium
TCTCCGTTCTTATTAGTTTTTTAAAATTAGATAAATGCCCCCTGGCTTATAAGCAAGGCTTTTAGCTTATCTGTATCAACCTTTTGAATATCTGTTTTATCATTTAATGCAAGATATGCCGCCCTGCCATTTAATGAATTGACACCTGTTTGGTGAAGTTTTGAATTAAAATTCAAAGTGAAGTTGCGATGTTGCAGTGAAGTTTTTGCTCTCGCAAAAGTGAAGTTAAGTTTGCCACTTCGGCATCAGCCGACACTTCACTTAACTTGTTAAACTTCACTTGCCGTAAGGCAAACTTAGTTGAATAGATTTAACTTCCGTTAAATCTATTCTACCACATAAACAAATTCATTTCAACAAAAAAAACGAGTAAACGGCAAATAAATAATAAACATTTCCAAATTTTTATATTTTTTTATAAAAAAACAAAAAAACTACTGACAAAACTTAATTTTTGTGATATACTAATTAATAATTAATTTTTTGGAGGTATATATGCAGGATAATATAAGAAATTTTTCTATTATTGCTCACATAGACCACGGTAAGTCAACGCTTGCCGACAGACTCTTGGAAAATACGGGTGAGGTTGAATCCCGAGATATGGAAAGTCAGCTTTTAGATAATATGGAACTTGAAAAAGAAAGAGGAATAACTATAAAGGCTCGTGCCGTTCGTTTAAACTATAAGGCAAAGGACGGGCAGGAATATGTTTTAAATCTTATAGATACCCCAGGACACGTCGACTTTAACTATGAGGTTTCAAGAAGCCTTGCAGCGTGCGAAGGTGCTATATTGGTTGTTGATGCTTCTCAGGGAATTGAAGCGCAAACCCTTGCAAACACATATCTTGCAATTGAGCACGATTTGGAAATTATTCCTGTTATAAACAAGATTGACTTGCCGTCTGCCCGCCCTGATGACGTTAAAAACGAAATCGAAGATGTTATCGGAATTGAGGCGCACGACGCTCCCCTTGTTTCCGCAAAGAACAATATAAATATTGAAGAAGTTTTAGAGGCAATTGTTAATAAGGTTCCTTCTCCGAAGGGCGATATTAATGCCCCTCTTAAGGCTCTTATTTTCGATTCATATTACGATAGCTACAGAGGCGTTATAATCTATGTAAGAATAATGGACGGAAAAATCAAAGCGGGTGATACGATTAAAATGATGGCAACGGGTGCTCAGTATGACGTTGTTGAGGTTGGATATTTAAAGCCGTCATCTATGCAGCCCGCAAAGGATTTGTCCGCAGGCGAGGTTGGATATATTGCGGCGAGCATAAAGAGTATGCGTGATGCAAGAGTTGGCGATACTGTTACAACGCTAAGCAATCCCGCCAAAACTCCTCTTAAGGGATACAGAGATGTTCAGCCTATGGTATTTTGCGGAATTTACCCTGCTGACGGCGCAAAATACAACGATTTAAACGATGCGCTTTTAAAGCTTCAATTAAATGATGCTTCGCTTATTTTCGAGCCTGAAACGTCAATTGCGTTGGGCTTTGGTTTCCGTTGCGGATTTTTAGGGCTTTTGCATATGGAAATCATTCAGGAAAGATTAGAGCGAGAATTCAATTTGGATTTGGTAACAACCGCTCCGAGCGTTGTTTACAAGGTTATTAAAACAAACAAGGACGTTTTATTTATAGACAACCCTACAAACCTTCCGCCTACCGCAGAAATTGAGTATATGGAAGAGCCAATTGTTTCTTCAAATATTATGGTGCCAAAGGACTATGTCGGAAGTATTATGGAACTTTGTCAGGACAGACGAGGCACATACAAGGATATGAAATATATCGATTCGGACAGAGTTTCCATTCATTATACTCTGCCGCTAAATGAAATTATATACGACTTTTTCGATGCCTTAAAGTCAAGAACAAGAGGCTATGCCTCATTCGACTACGAGCTTATCGGCTACGAAAAATCCGACCTTGTTAAGCTTGATATGATGTTAAACGGCGAGGTTGTTGATGCGCTTTCGTTTATCGTTCACAGAGAAAAAAGCTATGCAAGAGGAAGAAGAATTGCAGAAAAGCTTAAAGAAGCAATTCCACGCCAGCTTTTTGAAGTTCCCGTTCAGGCGGCAATCGGCGGCAAAATCATTGCAAGAGAAACCGTTAAGGCAATGAGAAAAGACGTTTTGGCAAAGTGCTACGGTGGCGATATAACAAGAAAGAAAAAGCTTTTGGAAAAACAAAAAGAAGGTAAAAAGCGTATGCGTCAGGTTGGAAGCGTTGAAGTTCCGCAAGAGGCGTTTATGTCTGTGTTAAAGCTTGACGAATAAAAATAATAAAAGAAAGAGAGGTAGATATAATATGGCTTACGGAATTTATATCCATCTCCCTTTTTGCAAGAAAAAATGTAATTATTGCGACTTTTTGTCGTTTCCTTGCGAAAGCGAGCTTTATGAAAAATATGTATCGGTGCTTACAGAGCAAATAAAAAAAGCTCCAAGGTGCGAAGTAGACTCAATATTTATCGGCGGCGGAACGCCAAGCGTTGTAGATGCTCGGCTCATTTTTGAAATTCTTTCGGCAGTATATAATACCTTTACGATTTCAGAAAAGTGCGAAATTTCAATTGAGGCAAATCCCGCAACGGTTGATAAAGAAAAGCTTGAAGCGTATAAAAGCTTTGGAATTAATCGAATCAGCGTAGGCGTTCAAAGTTTTAACGACGATGAGCTTAAAATTCTTGGCAGACTACACGATAGCACCTGTGCAAAAAAGTGTCTTGAGCTTGTTTGCAATACGTTTAATAATTTTAATGTTGACTTAATGTTTGCAATTCCAAACCAAACTCTTTTTTCTCTTAGAGAAAATATAAAAACGCTCTTGTCATATTCTCCTTCTCACATTTCTTCATACAGTCTTATAATTGAGGAAAATACAAGGTTTTTTGAAATGTATAAAAACGGCGAAATTGGCGAGGTTAGCGAGGACGTGTATCTTGAGATGCTAAACGAAATCATTAATTCCTTGTCGAATTTCGGATATGAACGATACGAAATATCAAATTTTGCAAAAAAAGGATTTGAATGTAAGCATAACTTAAAATATTGGTGCGGTGGGGAATACTTTGGTTTTGGTTTAGGTGCCGTTGGCTTTTTGGAAAACAAAAGATATGAAAATACATTGGATTTTCAAAGCTATTTAAACGGGGAAGATGCCTCTGTTCAAATTCTTAAAACAGAGGATTTAATATCGGAATATATAATAACAGGGCTAAGAAAAACAAAAGGCTTTTCACTTGTTGATTTTGAAAAGCGATTTAATAAGAGTTTTTTTGATTTGTACGACGTTTCTCAGTTTGAAAGGCTTAACCTTCTTAAAGCAGAAAACAATTCAATACGCCTTACAGAAAAGGGTCTGTGCGTATCAAACGAGATAATGTGTCATTTTGTGTAAAATAAATATTTAGGGGATGTTTTGATGAATTACAAGGTTGTTGATTTTCACGTTCATGCTTTTGCGGACAAAATCGCAAAAAAAGCGGCAGAAAACTTAAGAGACTATTATTTGATGCCTCTTGTAGGCGATGGAACATTTGATGTTATATATAACAGAGCGAAAAAGGCAAGCGTTGACAAAATGGTTATTCACGCCGTTGCAACAAAGCAAACTCAGGTTGAAATAATCAATAACTATGTTACAGACGTTGTTAAATCTTCGCCTGAAACGCTTATCGGCTTTGGAACAATTCATCGTGATTTTGATGATTACAAAAACGAAATCAAGCGAGTTCGGGATATGGGGCTAAAAGGAATTAAGCTTCATGCCGATTTTCAGGGCTTTAATATAGACGATGAAAAAATGATGTTCGTATATGAAGAAATAATAAAGCAAAATCTTCCTATTCTTTTCCATATGGGCGATAGAAAGGTAGACAGTTCAAGCCCAAAAAGGCTTGCCAACGTACTTAACAAATTCCCTGAGATGCGTGCCATTGCGGCGCATATGGGCGGGGTTTTTCGCTGGGGTGAATCGGAAGAATACCTTGTTGGAAGAAACGTATTTTTCGATACCTCAAGCACTCTATTTGAAATAGGCGACGAAAAGTTTGTTTCAATGGTTCGCGCGCATGGCGCAGATAAAATCTTCTTTGGAACAGACTATCCCCTATCCGACTATGAGCACGAATTTGCCGCATTTGACAGGCTTGATTTAAAAGACGACGAAAAAGCTAAGATTTTCTATAAAAATGCATACGATTTTTTTGGGATAGACGAAGCTTAGCTCGTATAGTCTTCTAAAATATGAAGCATATCCTCCTTGTTTTCAAGGAAAATCCCCTCTCTTAGTGCATCAATATCCGCTTCGGGCAATTTTGAAACGTCAAAATCTTTTATGCTTGCTAATACATATTCATTTTGCGCAAAAATGTAGATACCGATATTTCCGTAATACTCTTTTACCATATACTTCATTTTTGTGCCGTCATCTTCGTCTGCATCAAGCTTGCCTTTCTCCTCAACTGCCTGAGTTATTTTAACCTCGCCAACATTCGATACGGCAAAGTATACCCACCCTGCCAAAACAACAACGGCAATTAAAATTGATATATATTTTTTTCTCATTTGAATCTTACTCCTTAATTGAAATTTTGTCTTTTTAATATTTTACCCGCCATAACATTAATTATACATTTTAGCAATTTTATATAGTGCGTCCGCCGCAATGTCCGCATCTCTCGTTTTGTTAAAATATCCAAACGAAAATCGGACAGTTCCTCCAATATCAATAGTTTTCAGCATCCTATGGCAAAGCGGGGCGCAATGAATTCCGCCTCTGGTTGCAATATGATACTCTTTGTCTAATAAATTTGAAACATCTATCGGGTCGGCATTTTTAATATTTATGCTCAAAACCCCGCATCCCTTTAAATCTTCAGTATAAACAATAACATTTTTAATATTTTTTATCTTTTCATAAAATCTATTCAAAAGCATATTTTCATGTAAAAAAATTGCTTCCGTACCCTCTTTTAAAACAAAGCGCACACCTTCACCAAGTGCCGCTATTCCCGCCGCATTAGCCGTTCCCGCCATTAACCGTTCGGGCATATACGAAGGCTGATTTATATTTAAAGAATCGCTCCCGCTTCCTCCCTCAATAATAGTATCTAAAGCAAGCCCTTTTTTTACATAAAGACCGCCTGTGCCCTGAGGTCCAAAAAGACCCTTGTGCCCCGCAAATGCAAGCATATCAATATTTGCACTTTTCACATCAATATCCAAAACCCCCGCACTTTGCGCACTGTCAACCAAAAAAATACAGCCGTGCTTTTTCGCAATTTTCCCTATTTTTTCAATATCACATACGCTCTTGCAAACATTGGAAGCGTGATTTACAACAATTAACTTCGTATTTGGGAAAATTGCCTTTTCAATTTCATCCACATCAATAATACCCTCACTTCCAACAACGCTATACGGATTTTTAAGCTTAGCAACAGGCCTAAGTACCGAATTATGCTCAATAGTCGTTATTACTGCATGGTCGCCGCTTTTTAAAACCCCCTTAATTGCCATATTGAGTGCCGTTGTTGTATTATAGGTAAATGCAATATCTTCAGGATTGTCTATATTAAAAAGACTTGCAATGCTTTGCGCCGTATCAAAAATTTTCATTGATGCCTCAAGTGCAATTCTGTGTCCGCCGTGCCCTGCATTCGCACCGTATTTCTGCCACGTTTCAATATATTTTTTATAAACCGACTTTGGCTTAAAAAAAGTTGTTGCGGCATTATCCAGGTATATCATCTCCGCTTCCCTCCTTAAGATATACGCCCTCCTCAGGTGTTGCATTTGGAAAATATGCCCTGATATATAACCCATATTTTTCAGACAATTCCAAAACCGATTTCAAATCTTTTTTTTCAACACTCAGTGCATAAGAGCACCCCTTTATATTAAAGCTTGCATTAATCTGTATAACAGAGGCTTTGATTTTCGCCTTTTCTGCAAGTCTTTTAGCTCTGTTTGCCATTGTTATTGATTTATATACAATAATTGATTTTTCCACTATATCTCCCTCCCGCAAAAATTCGCTCACTGCTTTATATTATGCAATACTTTGTCATTTTGCGACTTTAAAGCGCATAGTAATAACATAAAAGCAACTCAAATTTATTTATCGGGGGGCGATTTTTTTGAATGATAAAATCATTTTTTACAAAGACAAACTTATAAATTTTTATTTTCAAAACGATGCTATTTTTTCAAAGGTTATAGACAATATATCTCCGTCTGTTAAAGTTATAGACGGCGTTTATTTTGATTTTGATGTTATTTCCGACAGTACAGATGCTATTTATCTCATTTGCCAGACGCTCGAAGGCGGTATAATACTTATGAGCTATTCAAATAACAGTTGGCAAAAAGAAACATTGCTTATAAGCAAAACAAAAACTGCATACAAAAAATCGTTTAAGCTTATAATGTGCTCAAAGCTTATTTGCGCATTTTATACAATTGTTAAGGATGCAAAGCCTCTCCTTATTTTTCAGCATATAAATTCAGGCTCAAGCCCAATTGTTGTTGACTATATAACAAACGCTCGAAGAAGCTTTTTTGTTTATACAAACGAAAATTTCGATATTGATTTATACTATCAGGATTTAAACGGCGATTTGGTTTTAAAAACTTATATATGGTCAAAAAAGGCTTTTGGCGAAAAATCAATTGTTCACAGCGGGGCAAATAATCCTTTTGCAATAGCTCAAAAAAAGCTTGTTGCAAATTTAAACGGTGAAATTATTTATATAGATAATTTTTCAAGCTCAAAAATATGCAAAACCTTCAAAAACGAGCATCCAATTCCCTATTGCTGCAATATATTCGGCGAATGGCATTTTATGTGGCAAGAGGAAAACTGCATCTATTATACAAAGCAAGCCGCCGACGGCTTTTCCTCGCCTCAAAAATTTTCCCATACATTTCTCTCTCCGTCTTTGCTTGAAATCAAAAAAACGCCTATAGATACTGCTTATATGTTTTGCGTAAAAAACCAAAACAGCATTTCTCTGCTTTCGCCGTCTTCACCGATATTGTTGTCGGATTTTTTCAAAGGGCGCAGTAATATCCGCAATATCTCCAAAGAATCACATAAAAGCAAAATTGATATTGTTATAGAAAAGCTTGAAGCAATCGAAAAACTGCTTTCGGGCAAAAATTAATATCCGCCCTCCCGTAAGCAAATAGGTTTATTTTAATCTAAAAAGCAAAAAATGGGTTCTCTTTTCGCAAGGCTTCTCCTTGAGGAGAGGCTCCGCCGTAGGCGGTGGTGAGGTGTAGGATACGAAATGTCCGTTAAAATGCCACCTCATTCGTCAAACCTTACGGTTTGCCACCTTCCCATCGAGGGGAAGGCTTGGTGGAATAACAATTTTATGTTATTTCATCATAAAACCATAATTATTTTCATATCTGCTTAACATTTAAATTTGCTTTTTACCCATCGCTAAACCTTTATTAAACCATGCGACTATCGTATGTTCTTCGTTATACAAAAAAATGCAAAGGTCTAATTTTGACACCTTTGCATTTTTTATCAAATATTAAATTTCAAATTACTTTTTCAGCGTATAAACCTTATAATCCGACTTTAAGATTTCCAACGCTTTTGCCATTTGCAAGTCAAGCGTAACGATATAGGAATTTGCTTCATTTGCAATATAAATCTGCGTTGTTATATCGCATATTCCCGTTTCTGCAAGACCTTTTTTCCTTTGAAACTCTTTGACTGCCGCTTCTGTTCTTTGATTATATTCATCTACTTCATCAACATCATATTCCATAATCGAAAGCCTTTTGTTAAGCCCGATAACTCCGCTGTCTCCCAAAGAATAGCCCGCCGCCTTGTATGGGAACTTTTCATAGGTTGTTTCGCTTAGTGGCGCAGATGCATTTTCGCAGATATAATCAGGAACAATTCCGATTTTATTTATGCTGTTTCCGTTTCTCGTATAATACTCGCCCGTTGTTACCTTGCACGCACGTCCCGCATAAAGCCCTAAAATATTTTGCGTAACCGCTTTTCCATAGGTCTGTTCGCCAACTAAAACAGCCGCTCCCGACTCTTTAAGCGCACTTGCCAGAATTTCCGATGAGCTTGCAGTATACTCATTAACCAATGCAACAACATTGTACTTTTTTTCTTCAAGAGTTGAAACATACTCCGTTTTAATATCGTTATATTTCATTTTATGCGTTATAATTTTTCCCTCAGGAACAAGCATTTTTGCAATATTAACAGCTCCGTCAACAAAACCGCCTGTATTATTTCTCAAATCAATAACGATATCCTTAATATTTTGAGAATCAAAATCGCTTAGTGCCGCCGCAAACTCCGTATCTGTTCCAGATACAAATTGCGCTATATTAATATATCCAAGCTTGTCAGTAAGCTTTGTGTATGTAACGCTCTCCTGCTTAAGCTCGCACCTTGCCATAACAAAATCGATTTTTTCTTTTCCTCTGAGAATTGTTACCTTAACTTCAGTACCGATTTTTCCCTTCATCTTGCTTGTTACATATTCAGTAGGCAAATTTTTCATTTCTTCGTCGTTAACAGCAAAAATCAAATCTCCCTGCATTATTCCTGCCGCTTTGGCACTTCCGTCATCTAAAACGGAAACAACCTCAATATAATCGCCCTTTTTCGAAACAACAACTCCGATTCCGCCAATCGTATTATCATAAAATCTCATAACCTCTTCATACTGCTCAGGCGTATAAAATTCCGAATATTCATCAAGACTTTCAAAGAGTGCCTTTAAAAACGTATCAAGCATTTCGGGGGATGTGTTAAGCATTGTTCTTATTGTTCTCTCCAAAAGCTCCTGCTCGCTCATATCGAACTGATAAATCTCAACAACCTCTTTTGAAACCATTTCAAAAAACATTGCCTCTTCATTAGGCGTAATAACCTTATTTTCCGCAAAAACACAGGTGTTAAACGCAACTGTTAAAATAATAAGCCACGCTGAAATTCTTCTTACTAATTTCATAATAAACACTCCTTATCTATATTTTTACTGCATTATTACATTTTCTCAGGTGCATCAATTGCAAGCATTTTTAAAACATTTGATAGCACAATTCTCGTACTATCAACCAATTTAAGCCTTGCCTTTGCCAAGCCTTCTTCCTCGCCCTTAACTCTGCACGCATTGTAAAAAGTATGGAACACAGATGCCAGGTCAACGCAATATCTTGTTATTCTGCTCGGCTCGTAAGCCGCAGCAGCAGCCTCAATCTCTTCGGACAAGGATGCAAGCTTTTTCATAAGCTCAATCTCGTGTGGCGAATTAAGAAGTGATGCATCAATATTTTCATATTTTTCAACCAACATGTTTTCTTCCTTTAACAAGTTGATTATTGAGCACATTCTTGCGTGCGCATACTGAACGTAATAAACAGGATTATCGCTAGACTCCTGAACAGCCAAATCCAAATCAAAAACCATATGGCTGTCTGCCTGACGCATATTAAAGAAAAATCTTGCGGCATCAATGCTTGTATCTTCAAGCAAATCGTTTAAGGTAACAGCCTTTCCCGTTCTTTTTGACATTCTTACGATTTCCCCATCCTGCATTAAGCGAACAAGCTGCATTATTATAACATCAAGCTTGTCCGAATCAATTCCAAGCGCAGAAAGCGCATTTTTCATTCTTGCAACATGACCATAATGGTCAGCGCCCCAAATGTCTATAACCTTATCGTAGCCTCTTTGCTCGATTTTGTTTCTATGATATGCAACGTCTGCCGCAAAATACGTTGGTATGCCGTTGGCACGAACTAAAACGTTGTCCTTTTCCTCACCAAAATCGGTCGACTTAAACCAAAGCGCACCATCCTTTTCATAGGTATGTCCGCTCTTTTTAAACAACTCAACAACCTCTTTGACCGCTCCGCTCTCGTGAAGCGTACTCTCCCTGAACCAAACATCATAAAAAATTCTATAATTTTCAAGGTCGGACTTTAGCGCACTAATATTCTTTTCAAGCGCATAACCAACAAGAGCATCTCTTCTCTCGCCGCTTTCGGCATTAACAAACTTGTCTCCGTTTATATCTGCAAATTTCTTTGCGTGCTCTTTTATATCATCGCCCTGATAACCGTCTTCAGGGAATTCAACCTTGTCCTCTCCGAGATAAAGTTGTAAATACCTTGCCTCAAGAGAATTTGCAAACTTTTCAATCTGATTTCCCGCATCGTTTATGTAAAACTCTCTTGTTACGTCATATCCTGCCCATGAAAGAAGCTCAGCAAGGCAATCGCCAAGTGCGCCGCCCCTTGCATTTCCCATATGCATAGGTCCTGTTGGATTTGCCGAAACAAACTCAACCATATACTTTTTATTTGCGCCCATATTGCTTTTTCCAAAATCGCTTCCCTTTGTTTCAATTTCTTTCAAAACAGGACAGAGCCACGAATTGTTCAAATAAAAATTAATAAAGCCTGCTCCTGCAACCTCGCACTTATCAATAAAACCGCCAATTTCTATATTAGAAACAATCTTAGTTGCAACCTCTCTCGGTGCAATTCTAAGCTGCTTAGTAAGAAGCATAGCCATATTTGTTGAGTAGTCGCCATTTGCCTTTTCTCTTGGTTGCTCTAAATTAACAACAATATTTTCCGCTTTCGGAAGCTCCCCCTTCTCTACCGCCTTCTCGTAAGCACAAATAAGCGTTTTCTCTAAAGTATCCTTCAAATTCTGCAAAACCGTCTTAGTCATTTTTATCCTCCTTAGCATCTTGTAGCTTAACATCTATTTCAAGCTTATTAAAAGTTTTTTCTCCGCCTGTGTCCAAATCGTACTCCAATTTTATATGTCCGCCATTTTCATCAAAATAAGCATCAACAACCTTTGAATACGTTTCCATAATAATAGTTCCAAAATCAAATTTATACACACATTTTTTTGCAACATTTACCTCAAAATCCAAATTCGTTTCAACGCTTCCGCTTCGCTTAACGCTAACGGTTTTTAAATCGGTCGTAACCCTTGTTCTGCAATCCTGCATCTGCGTTATATCAGGCTCATCATAAAAAATATAGTATTTCCCGTTTTTTACAAAAAAACTAACATCAACAACGCTTTCCATATTTGTATGCTCGCCGTCCGAAAAAATATCGGACTTAATTTTTGCCGTAGCATTAATATTTTTCAATGTCAATTCTTTTCACCATTCCCTTAATTTCTCTTCCCAAAAACAAACTTCCTAAATTTTCAAATCCATCTGTTTTGTCGCTGACATAATAGCTGTATTGTCCGTTTGATGTCTTTTGGTTTAGCATATTGTTTTCTATAAGATATCTCTTAACATAAAGAGCAACCTGCTCACCCGAATTAACAAGCGAAACCCCATCACCCATAATATCCTGTATCGTTTTTGAAAGCAACGGGTAATGAGTGCATCCCAAAATAAGAGTATCAATTCCTTTTTCCTTTAGCGGCACAAGATATTCTTTTGCAATAAGCCTTGCCGCTTCCGACTCTGTATGCCCATTTTCAACAAGCGGAACAAATAACGGGCACTTAACCGAGTAAACCTCCGCTTCCTCCGAAAACGCCTTAATTCTTCTCTCAAAAGCACCGCTTGAAATTGTTGCCTGCGTTGCAATAACGCCTATTTTCTTGTTTTTGGTTGTTAAAACAGCTCTTCTCGCCGCCTCGTCAACAACTCCCGTAACAACAACATCCATACTGTCAAGCTCAGGAAGAACAACCGTACTCGCAGTTCCGCACGCAACAACGATAATTTTCGGATTAAACTGCTTTAAAAATCGTATGTCCTGAGTAACATATTTATAAAGCGTTTGCGGCGAACGAGAGCCGTATGGCACCCGCCCCGTATCGCCAAAATATACGATATCCTCGTTTGGCAGTATATTCATTATTTCCTTAACCGCAGTCAATCCTCCGAGCCCCGAATCGAAAACGCCAATCACATTATTATTCATATAGCTTCCACCCTTTAGTACATCACTTTCTTCGTTTTTGCGCAAGACTGATTAACTCGTCTAAAAGCTCCTTTGCTTCTTTTCCCGCCGCACTCCATAGCTTAGGATACATACTTATCGCCGTAAAGCCGGGCAAAGTATTAATTTCATTTATTATAACGCAGTTATCGCTTGTTCTTACAAAGAAATCAACTCTTGAAAGCCCCGCTCCGTCAACCGCCTCAAACGCTTTAATCGCACTCGCCCTGACCTGCTCATATATATCATCTTCAAGCTTTGCGGGAATTACAAGCTTTGTTGTATCACTTTTGTATTTTTCATCATAATCATAAAATCCGCTTCCGGGGGCAACTATTTCCCCGACAGCCGCCGCAAAAACAGTATCGTTTCCTAAAACACTGCACTCAACCTCTCTGCCGACAACAGCCTCTTCAACAACAATCTGCCTGTCGTGCTCCGCCGCAAACAAAAGCGCCTTTTTAAGCTCCTCTTTTGTTTCAACTCTTGAAATTCCAACAGAGCTTCCCGCATTCGCAGGCTTAACATACAAAGGAAAGCCAAGCTCGCTTGCAACCCTTTCTACCTCGCCGTCTATATTATCAAAGTTTTTGTCGTAAACTGCTGTCCACTTCGCCTGATTAAGACCTGCCTTTTCAAAAACCATCTTTGTATAAATTTTATTCATTCCAACGCTTGATGCTAAAACTCCGCATCCGACATACGCAATTCCGCTAAGCTCCAAAAGCCCCTGAATTGTTCCGTCCTCGCCATACGCACCGTGCAAAACAGGAAAAACAACATCAATTTTAACAAGCTCAAATGCCGAGTCATCTCTAAAAACAATAAGTCCCTTGTCGGCAGATGACGGCGAAATAACCGCCTTTGAAAGCTTTTCATCCTTTTCCCAGCTTCCGTCTGCAATTTTTGAAACGTCTCCTTCATACAAAAACCAAGCTCCGCTCTTATTTATGCCAAGCATTAAAACATCATATTTCTCTCTGTCAAGATTGTTTATAATAAATGTTGCAGAAAGCCTCGAAACCTCGTGCTCTGACGACTGTCCTCCAAAAATAACCGCAACAGTTTTCTTTTCCATTTTTTATGCCTCCGATTTTATATTTTTATATCCGATAATCATTCTCTTATCTGACCATTTCCGTATATCACATATTTCGTTGTTGTAAGCTCTTTTAGCCCCATAGGTCCTCTGGCGTGCATTTTCTGCGTACTTATTCCTATTTCCGCTCCAAAGCCAAACTCAAAGCCATCGGTAAACCTTGTTGAAGCATTAACATAACCCGCCGCCGCATCAACCAAATCCATAAATCTTTGAGAATTTGCATAGCTGTTTGTAATAATCGCTTCGGAATGCTTTGTGCCATGTTTATTTATATGCGAAATTGCCTCGTCAATATTATCAACAATTTTTACAGACATTATATAATCGTTATATTCCGCATAAAAATCCTGCTCCGTTGCAGGCGTTATATCCTTGCAAATTTTTCTGCACTCCTCGCACCCTCTCAGCTCTACCCCATTTTCTTCAAGCGCCGCTTTTACCTTTGGCAAAAAGCTTTCAGCTACGCTTCTTGCAATAAGAAGGCTCTCCGCCGCATTGCAAACAGACGGCCTGCTCACCTTTGCATTAACAACAACGCTTAAAGCCATTTTTTCGTCAAAATCTTCATCTATATATATATGACAGTTTCCCGTTCCAGTTTCAATAACGGGAACAGTTGCATTTTCAACAACCGAACGAATAAGCCCCGCTCCGCCCCTTGGAATTAAAACATCTATATATCCGTTTAATTTCATCATCTTTGTTGCAACATCTCTTGATGTATCCAAAACAAGCGAAATGCAATTTTCGTCTACGCCCGATTTTTTAAGCGCATTTCTCATAACGCAAACAAGCGCCTGATTTGAATAAAAAGCCTCGCTTCCGCCCCTTAACAAAACAGAGTTAGACGACTTTAAGCACAAAACTGCCGCATCAACCGTAACGTTAGGTCTCGCTTCATATATAATTCCTATAACGCCAAGCGGAACTCGCTTTTTTCCTATAACTAATCCGTTAGGTCTTTTAACCATTCCCAAAACTTCGCCAATCGGGTCTTCAAGCGCACAAACCTGCCTCACACCCTCGGCAATCTGCCAAATTCTTTCCTTTGAAAGAGCAAGCCTGTCTGCCATAGCTTTTGAAATTCCCTTTTCTTTTGCATTTTTCAAATCTATTTCATTTTGCTCTAAAATATATCCGCTATTTTCCAAAAGCTCATCTGCAATGCATAAAAGCGCCTTGTTTTTTTCGTTGCTCCCAAGCTTACTCAAAGCGTAGGAAGACTCCTTAACAAGCTCAGCAGTCTTTATCAAATCAAACATTATATCAACTCCGAATTATTATTTTTCTATCTTTGAATAAAACGCCGTTCCAAAGCTGTTATTTTCCAAAACATCATATATATGCTCAGGATTATCACCATTTAATATAACCATATCAATGCCTGCATCGTTTGCAATCTGCGCTGCTTTAATTTTGGTAATCATTCCGCCTGTTCCTCGGCTTGAACCCGCTCCGCCTGCAAGCGAACGAATTTCGTCATTAACCTCAAATACATCTCTTATAAGCTTTGCATCAGCGTGCTCCTTTGGGTTTTTGTCAAACAATCCGTCGATATCACTAAGCATAACAAGCAAATCCGCACCAACAAGCTTTGCAACCATTGCAGAAAGCGTATCATTATCGCCAAATTCAACCTCTTCAGTTGCAACCGTATCATTCTCATTAACAATCGGAATAACATTGTATTCCATAAGCGTTTCAAACGTATTTTGCGCATTTTGCTTCTTAATCGGATTTTCAACAACATCATACGTCAACAAAACCTGCGAAACCGTATTGTTATACTCGCCGAAAAGCTTATCGTATAAATACATAAGCTCACACTGCCCAATCGCCGCCATAGCCTGCCTGTGAGGAAGAGCCTTAGGCTTTCCAATTCCTATTTTAGCCGCTCCGACCGCAATCGCACCCGACGAAACCAAAACAATATCTTTTCCCGCATTTCTAAGGTCGGATAGCACCTTAACAAGCATCTCAACCTTTCTTATATTTATCTTTCCGCTATCGTGCGTAAGGGTAGAAGTTCCAACCTTAAACACAATCCTTTTTGCATTTGAAAAGCTCTTTTTCATTTTGACCACCTTGCCCAACATATAATATATCTATTCTATTATATATTGTTTTTCAAAAAAAGTAAAGCGAAATCTTATATTTTATTCTGTTTTTTTTAATATTTTTTCGTGTACATAAAATATTCACAAAAAATTTCTTGTTTTTACCTTTATTATTTTATTTTTATGTGGTATACTTAATATAAGTTTCAAAAAACGCAAATTTTTTTAGGGGGAATTTTTATGCAGAATACAAAAATTTTAATTGTAGACGACGATGTTAATATCTGTGAACTTATTAAAATTTGTCTTGAAAAAGAAGGCTATGATACTTCTATTGCAAATGACGGTCTTGAGGCAATTGAAGAATTTAAAAAATATCAGCCTAATATTGTTCTTTTGGATATTATGATGCCGAAGATAGACGGATTTCAGGTTTGTCGTGAAATAAGAAAGGAAAGCAACATTCCAATTATTATGCTTACGGCAAAAGGTGATACGTTTGATACCGTTTTGGGTCTTGAGCTCGGCGCAGATGATTATATGTCGAAGCCTTTTGAAAGCAAAGAGCTTCTGGCAAGAATTAAAGCTGTGTTGCGCCGCTTTGAGCCTAAGGTTGATAATTCAGTAAGCGAGGTAAGCTTCCCGAATTTATCTATAAATATGACAAATTACGAGCTTAAGCTTTCGGGCAAGAGCGTTGATATTCCGCCTCGTGAGCTCGAACTTCTCTTCTTCTTATGTGTACATAAAAATCAGGTATATACAAGAGAGCAGCTGTTAGAGCAGGTCTGGGGCTTTAACTACTGCGGAGAATCAAGAACAGTTGACGTTCACGTTAAAAGGCTTCGTGAAAAGCTTGAGGGGCACGAAGCTAATTGGCAGCTTAAAACAAAGCATCGTGTCGGATATGTTTTTGAGGCAAAATAATCATCTGTTAAAATTTCAACTTCGGAGGTTAAGATATGCGCAAAACCATATTTGGAAAGATACTTGTTATAGTGGTGCTTGTATTTTTCGTTTCAAATATTTTGACGGGCGTTCTTGTTATATCTTTTTTTGGCAACTATGCGCAAAACCAAAGGCTTCAAGCGCTAAAAAACGTTGCGCCCCAGATTGCGGAGCTAACATATACGATATATGCCGACTCAAGAGTAACAAATCCCGAGTATGTTGATATGTACAATGTTATATATCAAAGAAATATCGACAGCATAAGTCAGATTTCGGAATCGGAAATTATTGTTACAACAAAAAGCGGAAGAATTTTTGCATCATCCCAAACCGCTGTTCTTGGCGAAAAAGCGATAATCGCTCATAGTGAGCTTGAAAGCGCACTTCGAGGCAAGGTTGACCAATCGGTAGGCACGCTTGATAACATATTTGAAGAAAAAAGGCTTATAGTTTCATATCCTATAATGCACGACAACGAAGTTTTCGGAGTCATTTTTCTATCATCTGCAATGCCTGATATAGGGCGTGATAAGCTTACAATTTTCAGGTTGTTTGTTATAATAAGCTCAATAGTTTTGCTTGTTGCTGCGGCAGTTATATATGCAATGTCGAAAAGAATCTCAAAGCCGCTTAACAAGCTTAATATGGCGGCAAAGGAAATAGCAAGCGGAAAATTTGACACAACAGTTGAGGTTGTTGGCGACGACGAAATAAGCGAACTTAGTAAAACCTTTAATTATATGACGTCGTCATTGCAACAGCTAGACTCAACTCAAAAGAACTTTATTGCAAACGCATCGCACGAGCTGAGAACTCCAATAACAACGATTTCAGGCTTTTTAGAAAAAATACTTGACGGAACAATCGACGACGAAAAAAAGCAAAAAGAATATCTTTCAATTTCATATAACGAGTCGAAAAGATTAGCCAGATTAGTGAGCGATATGCTTGATATTTCAAAAATGTCTCTCGGAAAATTCACGGTAACAAAATCAAACTTTGATTTAGCTGAGCTTTTGAGGCTCTCGGTTATAAAATTCAGCGATGCTCTGGATGAAAAATTCTTAGATATAAATATAGATTTTTCAAGCGATAAAATTAATGTGTTTGCGGATAAGGATGCGATTTCAAGAGTTATAACAAATCTTTTCGATAACGCAATTAAATTTTCTGATATGAATACAATTATAGGTATTCAGGTCGTAACAAAGGGTGATAAGGCTTTTGTTGCTGTTTCAAACGATGGCGTCGGAATTGACCCCGAGGACATCTCTCACGTATTTGAAAGATTTTACAAATCGGACAAATCGCGAAATAACAAACGAGGAACGGGCTTAGGGCTTCATATCGTACAAAACATTTTATCTCTTCACGATGAAACAATTGCAGTTAAAAGCGTTGCTCTTGAGGGCAATGAATACTCTTTTAGCCAGACCCATCCCGCTCGTCGTACAACATTTCTTTTCACTCTGAAGCTTTCGCAAAATTTTAATTAGTAGCTTTAGAATTAATATAATAAATTTTAATATGAGGTGAATAACAATGGATTTAAATAATTTTGAAAACAAAAACAACCAAAACTCTGATATCGACAACAAAAACGAAAATGATTTTGAGATAGATATTATTGAAGAGAACAATGAAAACAGTGATTTAGGCAATTCAAGCGCAGATTTTTCATACGATGTCAAAGATAAGACTGAGCAAACGTATGACCCCGATTTTGAAGCTTCTTCTGCAAATGTTCACGTTACAGACGACGTTGACAAAAGCAATTTAGATGATACAACTAACTATAAGCATCCCAAGCACCCTGTTTTAAAGCCCGTTTTGATAAGCGTTTTAATAAACATTATTGTTACTGCTCTTATATGCTCTGCTTTTGTAGCAGTATATACAATTTTTGGAAAAATAAGGCTTGGCAAGGGCTTTGACGATACTATGATAGTTTTCCGAGACGGAGAGGACCTTCGCCAGAAGGTTGATGTAAACGAAGCGCTTGCAACTCTTGCAAGCGACGGTGAAAAGCCTCTTACAACTCAGGAAATCGCAAGAAAGGTTGGTCCTGCCGTTGTTGGAATAGTTTCAACAGGCGAGGCGAGCAATGGATTTTTTACTCAGAATTACGAAAGCAGCGGCAGCGGAATATTAATAAGTGCCGACGGATATATCGTAACAAACAACCACGTTGTAGAGGGTGCAAAGCAGGTTAAGGTAATTTTAAATACAAATGATGAATATGAGGCAAAGCTTATAGGCTCAGATACAAAAACAGACCTTGCAGTTATAAAAATTGAAGCAGAGGGGCTAACCTGGGCAGCGTTTGGAAATTCTTCGGGAATAGAGGTTGGCGAACCAGTTGTTGCAATTGGAAATCCTCTTGGTATGGAGCTTGCGGGCACTGTAACAAAAGGAATTGTTAGCGCAACAAACCGTTCAATTGAGGTCGACGGAAAGGTTTTCACTCTTATCCAGACCGATACTGCAATCAATTCGGGTAATTCGGGCGGTGCGTTGGTTAACTGTTACGGCGAAGTAATTGGAATAAACAGTGCAAAGCTTGCGGCGTCGGGTGTTGAAGGACTAAGCTTTGCAATTCCCGCAGACGTTGCAAAGCCTATAATCGAAGATTTAATTGAGGTAGGCTATGTTCAAAACAGACCTTCAATAGGCATAATAGGTCATGATATAACATCTGAGGAAGCAGAGGCGTACGAGCTTGAAATAGGCGTGCTTGTTTTCAACGTAGTAGATAATTCTGCCGCTAAAGCCGCAGGTATTCAGCGCGGTGATATAATCATTGAATGTCAGGGCGAAAAAATCAAGACAGTTGCGGAATTGAACGCCGTTCGCGACAAATACAAAGCAGGCGACGAAATAACCTTAAAAATCGTTCGTGATGATGATACTATTGATATAAAGGTTGTTTTGGGGCACGAAGAGCAACCGAAGGAAACAAAACAGCCTGTTCAAAGATTTCCATACTAATATTTACTAAAAGAGGCTGTAAAAAAGTCCCTACGAAAAATGAAGGTTTGACCAAAACCAGTAAAATCATCTCTTTTTCTTGGCGGAGGAGGACTATGCCTCCAAAAATGCAAGTTTTTTTCACAATACCAATTACTATTGAAATGATACTATATAGGAGCAGAGAAATCGAGAACTTGCTACACATTAAAAGAGGAGCACAAGCCCAAATAAAAATTTGGCGTTGTGCTCCTCTTTATTATATTTTTCAAGCTGTTAATTTTAGTCGCTTTCGTGCTTATTCTTTTTTTCCTTCTTTGCCGCCTTTTCCCTCTCCTCTTTTAAAATACCTTTCCAAACATTGTTTGCATTTTCTCTCAAAACCTCAAAGATAACAAAAAGCGTTAAAAATACGGCGCCAACAATCAAAATCGCCGTTGCCTTGGTAAACAAACCAAACGCAAAGGCAGGCACCCCTAAAACCAGAAAAATAATCATTGCAATTTTAATTTTATTCATTTTTGAATACACTAAAAATTTCTTTTTATCCGCTTCACTTAATTTAGACAAATCTTTTTTCATTTTATCCTCCATCCGTTTCTCATACTATTTCTCAATAAAATTTTCACAATTATCAACGCTTAAAACCTTTTTATAATCCTCTTTATACTCATCGCTCACCTTGAAATGGCAATTTACAAGCGCAAGATTTTTTATATTATAAAATGCCGCAAATGATTTAACAATATCCTTCGGTGCTTTTCTGTCCCACAAAAGATTATTTCCGGCAAACGAAACATCAATATTCTCTAAGAGGAAATCCGATGCAATTCCGCCGCCTATTGAATACAAAAGTGCCTCTCTCCTTGGCACACTCGTAGGTGGCGGCTTGAATCTGCTTTGTACAAACTGTTTTTCCGTCTGCTATGGCTCCGAAATCTTTAATATTAACTTCCATTTTTCATAGCACCTCAATTTATTTTGCCGACACTTTATAATAAAAATGTGAAATAGATTTTTTCTCGTCGCAAAGGGACATATCGCATCTTTAGATATATCTCATACAAAGTACATATCGCAAATTCTGTCAGGAATTTATATAATGAGTTCACATTTTAGATGCCCAAGAATTCATTTTACCAGGAGTAAAAATGCTTGCTTGCAAGGGCATTTTATAAGGCGCCGTCAATGGCTGTAGTGGTCGAAGACCGCAAGAAAGCCGATAGGCTTTCATAAATTTTGCAAAGCAAAATTTAGTATACAGTCATTATAAAATTCGTGTACAATTTAGATGCCGCAAAATCATTTTACCAGGAGTAAAAATGCTTGCTTGCAAGGGCATTTTATAAGGCGCCGTCAATTGTTGCAGTGCTCGAAAGAGCACAAAAGAGCCACAGCTCTTAAGAATTTTATGTAATAAAATTCTGTATGCAACAATTATACCACTTTAATCCTTTAAAAGCAACAATATTTAACAAAATATTTTCTATGCTTCCGAAAGATATTTTTTGAGCTTTTCCGTTGCCTTTTTTTCAATTCTTGACACGTACGAACGAGATATATCAAGCCTTTTTGCAATCTCTCGCTGAGGAAACTCACTAAATCCATCAAGTCCATAACGCATAACTATAATTTTCTTTTCTCTTTCAGTAAGGCAAATATTAATTGCCTCATACAACTTTTTTTCTCTGCTTTGCTGACATATTCTATCTGTTATATCATCGTCGTCGCTTCCTATTATATTCAAAAGAGATATGCTGTTTCCTTCCGAATCTGTTCCTATTGGGTCTTGAAGCGAAACCTCAGCAGGTTTATGCTTGTTTGCCCGCAAAAGCATCAGAATTTCATTTTGTATGCACCTTGCGGCATACGTTGCAATACGATTTTGCTTTGCTTTATCAAAGCTGTCAATCGCTTTAATAAGCCCTATTGTTCCGACGGATATTAAGTCCTCCGCATCATATAAGCTGTTTTGCGAATATTTTTTTGCTATATGTGCAACAAGGCGCAAATTGTGCTCAATCAAAATATTTCTTGCCTCAAAATCGCCGCCTGCTGCCATTGCAAGATACTTTTTTTCTTCCTCCGCGCTAAGCGGTTTTGGAAATGAATTTTTATCTCCGACATATCCCGCAAGAAAAAAATTCGCAAAAAAAGAATATAGTAAAGCAAAAAAAGAATATAACATATAAATCACTCCCCTATATTGATTTATATGCTATAAACAAACTAAAATGTATGTCCTTAAAATATAAAAGCAATACGCTTAAAATGCAACTTATTAAAGTTAATAATTTCGCTGTTCAAGCCTGAATATCTTCAAGATTATTTAAAGTCTGCTTATACTGTTTTGGTGTTTTAGCTTATCTTCTTTAAATCTTCATACTATCTCATTTTTCATCCTCCTCGTTACCGTTAAGCACAGGGATAAAATGCCTTGCAAACTTTCCCTTTCCCCTTGTTTTAACATAGAAAAATCCAATCACGCTAAATATTACCGCTCCGATAAAATTAACAAACAAATCCTTCATTGTATCATAAATACCAATATCTAAATACCCGTCAACCGCAAGCTTTTGCCCATTAACAGCCACCTCATTTATTCCATCAATAACAACTGCAGAATTTGAATTTGTTGCATCAAGCATCGTTGACGAAATATAATTTACAACAGTATCCTTTTGCATATCCGTTTTAATAAAAAGGTCGCACGAAAACTCAAAAAATTCCCATAGCACACCAATCGTCATAGAAAAGCAAAAAGCAACAATCGCCAAATACAACGGCGAGAGCGTAAACTTTATTTTTTCATTTCTGTTTAATATATCAAGAAGGGCAAACCCTATTGCGGCACACAAAAAACCGTTTACCGTATGCAGCATCGTATCCCAGCCTTGATATTTTATATAATAACAGCTTATTTCGCCAAGAATTTCAGCCGCAAAAACAAAAAGCAAAATTATTATTTCCAAAGTGGTAGGAAGCTGTATTCCAAGGTTTTTTTCTACAAACGCAGGCGCCAAAAAAAGCACCAAAGAGAGCACGCATAAAAACACATTTTCATAATTGCCCCTGGCAAAAGAAATAACCGCTGCACCAATAACAAGTATTCTCAGCACAAGATATACCGCAAAAACGAGCTTATTATTTTTTATATGCTCCTTTATTTGCCTGATACTTTGTCTTTTGTTTTTTTTCATTAAAAAATTTCCCCTAACGCATTATTTTCAAGCATCAAAATCCGAAAATTAAAAACTTATAATTCGACAATGCTCTGCTTTTATTTTAGCATTTTTTATAGTTTATGTCAATCATAATCTCTTTTATATTGCCCCTTTTTCTCCTTAATAGACAAATATTTTTCCCTTGTTGCAATCCCTCCTCTTATATGGCGTGTTTCTCGGTTATTATCTAATATTTCTCTTACAATTTTATATAACGTAGGATTGATTTTTTCAAGTCTGTAAGCAACATCTTTATGAACTGTTGACTTTGATATATTATATTTTTTTGCCGTCTGCCTGACAGTTGCCCTGTTTTCAATAATGTAGCGAGCAAATAATATTGTTCTTTCTTCAATATAATCATTCACATTAAACACCTCTCATATTTGAAATATATGAGGGGTATTATTCTGTTATGAATATTTATTGCCATTTTACAAACATTGAACTTATTTTTTTGTTTACATTATAATCTTTTTGGAAATCACCCTCAATCGCCTATATTCCTACCGCTCGGAAGTTATTAAAAATCTCAATCGCCTTTAAAAACTTGTAGTATATAAAAATACTTTGCGATTATTCTATAATTTGCCAAACAATATTAAACTATAAGTATATAAATATTCTTTTAGTATTTGTAAATAATATAGTTTGGGGTGTGTTGCCGTGTTAGATACTGTTAAAATGGGAAAACGAATAAAAGAAAGCAGATTGAAAAAAGGTATAACTGTTGAGCAGTTGGCAGAAATGCTTGATATATCAGTAGTATTTATGAATGATATTGAACGTGGTGTTAAATGTCCGAGAATGGAAAACTTTGTTAAGATACTTAATGCGTTAGAGATTACGGCTGATGAAGTGCTTTTTGATAGCGTTAGGGCAGATACCGATATTTACCTAAATAATATAACAAAGAAGATGAAATGTTTAGACAATCAGCAGATTTCCAAAGTTGAAAAAATCATTGATGCACTCTTGACTGAATTTTGTTAAAATTATTTTAATAATAACTTCAACCCTTTTTGTAAAAGCAAAAAGGGTCAGACCACTGACAAAGTCAAATGTCGGTGGTCATTTTTTTTTTTTGCAAAAAGTCTTTAAAAAGTAAGTAAAATGTGG
>JAZNSA010000025.1:0-4688 GCA_045590935.1 Clostridia bacterium
ATATAAGGGAAGGCGTAATTGAAGATGAGGAAAAGAAGGAAATAATTGATAGGAAGCACAGGCAGAATTTGTTTAAACTTGAGGTTATGCCAAGCTTTAAGCCTGATATTTAATATAAATTTGTTTGAAAAATTGAAAAAGACGTTAAACGTTTGACAACTGTTTCCTAAGGGGCTTGGATAATAGAAGCTGATTGATGGGAAAAGGAAAGCAGAATACTAAAAAGTACTGTAGTAAGCTGAGCAGAGAAATTTTCAAATCAGCAATGTGAATAAAAAAATTATCAGTCTGCAAGAGGGTGTACCAAAATGAAAAATTGCATTTTCGGTACACCCTCTTATTTAGGCTTTTTATTATAAAGTTTATTCTTCCTCTTGCTGTTCTGTCGCTTCTTCAGGATGAGCAATATGCGCACCGCCGCTAAGCTGCTCGCGAACCATTTTTTCAATCATAGCCGTAAAGTCTTTGTGTTGTTCCATATATGCACGAAGGTTATCTCTGCCCTGACCGAGCCTTTCGCCTTCAAATGAAAACCACGAGCCGCTCTTCTTTAAAATTCCAAGCTCAACAGCAACATCTAAAATATTTCCCTCGCTTGAAATTCCTTTGCCGTATAAAATATCAAATTCAGCTTCTTTAAACGGAGGGGCAACCTTGTTTTTAACAACCTTAACCCTTGTTCTGTTTCCTATTATTTCAGAGCCGTTTTTAATTGCTTCAATTCTTCTTATATCCATTCTGACAGAAGCGTAGAATTTAAGCGCACGACCGCCCGTTGTAGTTTCAGGATTTCCATACATTACGCCAACCTTTTCACGAAGCTGATTGATAAATATTGCAACGGTGTTCGACTTGTTTAAAACGCCCGCAAGCTTACGGAGCGCCTGACTCATCAAACGAGCGTGCAATCCAACGTGTGAATCACCCATTTCGCCGTCTATTTCGGCCTTAGGAACCAAGGCGGCAACGGAGTCGATAACAACAACATCCAAAGCGCCGCTTCTGATAAGAGCTTCAGCGATTTCTAATGCCTGCTCGCCCGTATCAGGTTGAGCAACAATTAAGTTATCTATATCAACGCCTAAGTTTTTTGCGTATTCAGGGTCAAGAGCGTGTTCAGCATCAATAAACGCAACCTCACCACCTTTTTTTTGAGCTTCAGCAATTATGTGCAGGGTAAGCGTTGTTTTACCTGAGGATTCAGGCCCGAATATTTCAACGATTCTTCCCCTCGGAATACCGCCAATTCCAAGTGCTAAGTCGAGGCTTAGAGAGCCTGTCGGAATTGAGTCAACGTTTGTTTGAGGCATTTTTCCAAGCTTCATTACAGCGCCCTTTCCAAACTGACTTTCAATATTTTCAAGCGCCGCATCAATAGCCTTTTTTTTCTGCTGGGCATCTGTTATTTCCAATACACCATTATCTTCAAGCTTTTTCTTTGCCATATTCATATACCTCTCTTCGTTATATTTTTACACTTTTATATTCAAACTAAAGTTCGTTTAAATATATTATACACCTAAAAGATTAATTTGTCAAACAAAATGTTAAAAAATAAAAAATTAAAATTCCGAAATTGCGCAAAGTGCCATTTTATAAGCATTCTCGCAAGCTGACATTCGTATTTCATCCCTTGTTTCAAAAAGCATAAATTTGTTTGCAAAGCATTTATCCTTGTAGCAAATTCCAATATAAACCAAGCCTACAGGATTGTTGTAGCTATCGCTGTTAGGTCCTGCAACGCCTGTTACTGAGATGTTTATATCACTTTTACTGAGCTTTTTTAATCCAAAAGCCATTTCCTTGGCTACCTGTTCGCTTACGACACTGAATTTTTCGAGAGTTTGCTTATTTGCGCCCAAAAGCTTCATTTTTGCTTCCTCACTGTATGTAACATAGCTTTCGGACAAGACGGATGAGCAACCGCTTACCGAGGTTAAATTTGCAGCCAGAAGTCCTCCTGTGCAGCTTTCGGCAAAGCTGATTTTTAAATTTTTCTCTTTTAATTTTGAAACAACCTCTTTGGCAGTTTTACTTATAGAATTTATCATATCAATCAAGCCCCATAAAGTAATATAAAAAATATTCTACTTGTAATTATACATATATTTTTAACTACTGTCAATATGATTTGATAGCTAATTTTCAAAAAAATGTGAAAACATAGAAGTATTTTTAAAGAAAAAATCATTTATATTAATAAAAATTTGTCTATTCTATTGACGAAAGTGCAACAAAATGTTAAAATAAGATGAATATTTGTATGTAAAAACTAGGAGATTTAATATGTGGTTAGCAGATAAATGGGAAGAATATGAATTGATAGACAGTGCAGACGGGGAAAAGCTCGAAAGGTGGGGCGATGTAATTTTGAGGCGTCCTGACCCTTTGGCTGTTTGGACTGAAAAGAGCAGTTATATGTGGAACAAGTCGCATGCGTGGTATCATCGTTCTAATACGGGCGGAGGAAGCTGGGAGTATCAAAAAACTTTTAAGGACAAGTGGAACGTGCATTTTGGGGATTTGTCGTTTTTAATAAAGCCAATGAATTTTAAGCATACGGGGCTTTTTCCTGAGCAGGCGGCAAATTGGGTATGGTTTAGTGAGCTTATAAAAAACAGCGGTAGAGAGATTAGAGTGTTAAATCTTTTTGCATATACGGGCGGAGCAACTGTTGCGGCGCTAAAGGCGGGAGCGGCGGTTACTCATGTTGATGCGGCAAAGGGAATGGTTTTGTGGGCGAAGGAGAATGTTAAGCTTTCGGGGCTTGAGGAGGCGCCTGTAAGATATATTGTTGACGATGTTTTAAAGTTTGTTGCAAGAGAAATCAGGCGAGGAAAAAAATATGATGCAGTTATAATGGACCCACCTTCCTATGGGCGTGGACCCGGAGGAGAGGTATGGAAGATTGAAAATGAGCTATACTCGCTTGTTTTGGAGTGCGTTAAGCTTATGTCGGAGGAGCCTTTATTTTTCTTGATTAATTCGTATACAACAGGGCTTTCGGCAACTGTTTTGAAAAATATTTTAACGCTCACAATGGGAAAAAACTATGGCGGACGGATAAGTGCGGATGAGCTTGGAATTCCTATGAGTGCAAAGGAGCAAATGGCGTTGCCTTGCGGAATTTCGGGAAGATGGCAAGGTATATGATACTTATTTTGATATAAGAGAGTGCAAAGAAATGATAAAAACTATAAATTTGAAATATGAATATGAAGCCGAGGAAGGAAAAGAGGCAAAAAGCGTTTTAAACGACGTCGAAATAGAAATTAATGAGGGAGAGTTTGTTGCAATAATCGGGCATAATGGCTCGGGCAAGTCAACTCTTGCGAAGCATTTTAACGTTATTAATCTTCCTTCGTCGGGAAAGGTTTATGTTGAGGGAATGGATACTGCAGACGAAGCCCTTTTATATGAAATCCGTCGCAGAGTAGGAATGGTATTCCAAAATCCCGATAATCAAATTGTTGCAACAATTGTTGAGGAGGACGTTGCGTTTGCACCTGAAAATTTGGGTATTGAGCCCGATAAAATAAGACAGAGGGTTGACGAGGCTCTTAACGCTGTCGGAATGTATAAAAACAGGCTTACTGCCCCGCATCTTTTGTCGGGCGGGCAGAAGCAGAGAATTGCGATTGCGGGAATTTTGGCGATGCGACCTAAGTATATTGTTTTAGATGAGCCAACGGCAATGCTTGACCCTATAGGAAGAAAAGAGGTTATAAAAACAATAAAGAAGCTAAACAAGGAGCTTAATATAACTGTTGTTTTAATAACTCATTATATGATGGAGGCGGCTCAGGCAGATAAGATTATTGTTATGCGTGATGGCGAAGTGTTTATGAGAGGAACGCCGAGCGAGATTTTTTCAAAGCCTGAAGAGCTTGCAAAAACGGGAATGGATATTCCGCAAACAACGGAGCTTTTACATAAGCTTAAAGCGGACGGGTTTGATGTTTGTGCAAATATAACTGATACAGACGAGTGTGTTAAGGAGATTTTAAAGCTATTATGATAAGATGTGAAAATTTATCGCATATATATCAGGCGGGTACGCCGTTTGAAAGATATGCCGTTTCAAATATAAATCTTAATATAGATAAGGGTGAGCTTGTTGCAATAATAGGGCATACAGGCTCGGGTAAGTCTACTCTTATACAGCACTTTAATGCGCTTGAAAAGCCGACTAGCGGAAATGTTTATATAGACGGAAAAAATATATGCGATAAAAACGTTAATCTTCGTGAGATTAGAAAAAAGGTGGGCTTGGTTTTTCAATACCCCGAGCATCAGCTTATGGAAGATACTGTTTATAAAGACATTGCGTTTGGTCCTATAAATATGGGAATTAGCGGCGATGAATTAAAAGAGAGGGTTGAAATTGCGGCGGAGGCTGTTGGATTAAAAAAAGAATATTTAAAAAAATCACCGTTTGAGCTTTCGGGCGGAGAAAAGCGCAGGGCGGCAATTGCGGGCGTTTTGGCTATGGAGCCTGAGGCTTTAATTTTAGACGAGCCAACTGCGGGGCTTGACCCGAAGGGCAGAGATGAGCTTTTAAAGCTTATCGAAACGCTTAATGATACGGGAATGACGATTATTATGGTGTCGCACAGTATGGAGGATGTTGCAAGAATTGCAAAGAGAATTCTTGTTATAAATGACGGGTGCTTGGTTTTGGACGGAAG
>JAZNSA010000026.1:0-4527 GCA_045590935.1 Clostridia bacterium
AGGCGGAGTTTCGGTTGCAATCGGAGAGCTTGCAGGCGGAATAAAAATAAATCTTGATGCAGTTCCTAAAAAATATGACGGTCTTGACGGAACTGAGCTTGCAATAAGTGAGTCTCAGGAGAGAATGGCTGTTGTTGTTGATAAAAGGGATGCTAAGCGCTTTTGTGAGCTTGCATATATGGAAAATCTTGAAGCAACAATCGTTGCTGAGGTTACTGAAAATCCGTACCTTGTTATGAATTGGAACGGAAAGAATATTGTTAATATTTCAAGAGAATTCTTAAATTCAAATGGTGCAGAAAAGCATATTAACATTGAAGCAAATAAGGTAGAGAATTTTGCTAAGCAGATTAAAGAGGATTCTTTTGAAAATATGTATTTGGATTTGGCTGAGGATTTGAATATCTGTTCAAAGAGAGGACTTAGTGAACGATTTGACTCAAGCATTGGTGCGGGAACTGTTTTGATGCCTTTTGGCGGAGTATATCAGCGTACACCAATTCAAGCGATGGTTAATAAAATTTCAACGGAAAAAGGAAAGACAGATACTTGTTCGCTTATGGCTTGGGGATTTAATCCGTTTATAAGTGAAAAAAGCCCATATCATGGTGCTTATTTAGCTGTTGTTGAGTCTGTTTCAAAGCTTATTGCAACGGGTGCAGACTTTAAGGATGTTTATTTAACTTTCCAGGAGTATTTTGAAAAACCTCTTAAAGAGCCAAAGAGATGGGGAAAACCTTTGTCGGCACTTCTTGGTGCATTTAAAGCGCAAAAGGAGCTTGAGATTGCATCAATAGGCGGAAAAGATTCTATGAGTGGAAGCTTTGAAAATATTGATGTTCCACCAACACTTGTATCTTTTGCTGTTACAACGGATGATATTAAAAATATTGTTTCGCCTGAGTTTAAAAAACCTGAAAGCAAGGTTGTTTGGATAAAACCTGAATACGAGAAAAACAATTTGCCGAACACTGCATCTCTTAAAAAGTGCTTTGATATAGTTTCTTCACTTGTTAGAAGTGGCAAGGTTTTATCATGCTATACACCTTGTATGGGCGGTGTTGCCGAGGCTGTTTTGAAAATGGCGATGGGTAATAAGATTGGATTTAAGTTTGAGGATAGCCTTGCAATAAGCGATATTTTCGGATACTCTTATGGCTCATTTGTTTTAGAAGTGTCAGACGAAGTTGAAGTTGGTGTGCTTTTGGGACACACGACGAATGAATCGAAAATCAGCTTTAGTAATACAGATGTCTTATTTAAAGATTTGTTTGAAAAATATGAGAACAAATTGGAAAGCGTATTTACTTGCAATTTGAAAAATAATATGAGTGCGCCAAAAGCATTTTCTTATGAAAAGAGAAGTGCCTATGTTGCAAAGGAAAAAATTGCAAAGCCTAAGCTTTTAATTCCTGTATTCCCGGGAACAAACTGCGAATATGATACTGCAAAAGCTGCGGCAAGAGCGGGAGCAGAGCCTGAGATTTTCGTTATCAATAACTTATCTGCAAAAGGAATTGACGAATCTGTTAAGGCTTTTGCAGAGAAAATAAGAAATTCTCAAATCATTTTTGTTCCGGGCGGATTTTCCGGAGGAGATGAGCCTGATGGTTCGGGTAAGTTTATTACGGCATTTTTCCGAAATGCAGAAATTAAAGAGGCAGTAAGTGAGCTTTTAGATAACAGAGATGGATTGATGGGTGGTATCTGTAACGGTTTCCAGGCACTTATCAAGCTCGGTTTAGTTCCATACGGCAAAATTATTGATACGGATGAAACAATGCCAACTCTTACCTTTAATACAATTGGAAGACATCAATCTAAGATTGTAAGAACAAGAGTTGCATCTGTTAATTCGCCATGGCTTTTGAATACTGAGGTTGGTTCTGTATACAATGTTGCAATTTCACATGGTGAGGGTAGATTTTTAGCAAGTGAGGAAGAAATAAACCGTCTTGCAAAAAATGGTCAGATAATAACTCAATATGTTGATTTAACAACAAAGCCGACGTATGATATTGATTTTAATCCTAATGGCTCGGCGTGTGCTATAGAGGGAATTTGCTCGCCTGACGGAAGAGTAATCGGAAAAATGGGACATAGCGAAAGAATTGACGATGGGCTTTATAAAAATGTTTACGGAAATTACGACATGAAGCTGTTTGAAAGTGCTGTAAAATATTTTAAATAATCCAATATAGAAATGAAAATGCGACTATGGTGTGATGCTGTAGTCGCTTTGTTTTACATAAAATAAGGGACTATAGCAAAATGATTTTTCATTTTGTTACAGTCCCTTCAATTTTCAAATTGATTTAATTACTGTATCTGATATGCACCTTTTACCATAACAAGTGCATCATTTGGAGCGTTTATCACAATGCCTCTACCGTCGCTTACAGGAACAATCAAATGATGATTTGCAGGCACAACCGCACCATTTGCTAAATCAGCACCGCTTGTTACATCTGCAAGACCACCTCTTACCGAGCCAATAATAGTTGCACTTCCCATTCTCAAAATAAGCTCACAACCCGCCTCGCAAACAAGTTTTTTACCTGTTCCAACGGCAACAACCTTAAAAGAATCAGAGCTTGCAGATTGCGTTTTAGAATCTATGTAGTTATAGATACTTGGTACAACAACCTGCTCAACATAACTTTTTGTTACAAGTGGGTCTGAATCTGTTGCGGGGTCTGCGGCGATGGCACAAAATGCACCGAAAGCAAGCGTAGCAACAACTAAAACAGAACTTATTATGATAATACATTTTTTCATTTGATAACCCTCCTAAATTATATTAAAAGCTACACAACCCAAAACTTACCATTAATGCACTATTTACTAAAAGCATAAGCTCCTCGTCAACATGGCAAATCTTTTCACGAAGCCTTCTTTTGTCGATTGTCCTTATTTGTTCGAGCAAAATGACAGAATCTTTATTTAAACCGTATTCCTCTGCACTTATTTCAATATGCGTTGGCATTTTCGCTTTGTTTATTTGCGAAGTAACAGCCGCTACAATAATTGTTGGGCTATATTTGTTTCCAACATCATTTTGAACGACGAGTACAGGACGAATTCCGCCTTGCTCCGAGCCAATTACAGGACTTAAATCAGCATAAAAAATGTCTCCTCTTTTAACATTCACACTTTTCACTCTCCGATAGTTTTTCCTCATAACAGACAAAATCATTTTCGTCCGTTTCAAAATACATTTCGGCAAGAGTTAAATTAATTTTAGCCATATCTAAATAGCCTTTTTTTAGTTCCTCAGTCAGCTTTTTCGATTTTAGCTTAGAAAGATAGCTTTCAATAGCATTACGAATAAGCTCATTTTTACTGATGCGTAACTGTTTTGAATAAATGCTAAGCTCTTTATTTGTAGCTTCTGAAACAGAAAGTAAAATTTTCTTACAGTCAGGCATACGCTAACCCCCATTTCTATGCACAAGATACTTTATTATATATATCTTGTATATAAAAATTATAACGCAGACTACAAAATAAGTCAATAGCAGTTTATTCCATTTAAGCCATATTATAAATAATTGCTTAGTTTATTTCGGATAAAACATTTATTTGTTCATCGTTTTGAAAATATATTCTGCAAACACGACTTGTTATTCCGCAAAGAACCTCATAATTTATTGTTTGGAGATTATCTGCCAAATCATCAGCCGTTATAGAAACAGAATTTTCACATCCGAGCACCGTTACAACATCACCCACATTAATATTATTGACAGATGTTGCATTAAACATACATTGGTCCATACAAATTCTTCCCACTATTGGCAAAAGCTTTCCGTCAAATATAACGTTTGCTTTTCCAAAATTTCCTCTTAGAAAACCATCAGCATATCCTATTGGTATCGTTGCTATTTTTTCTGAATCAGACGTTATATATTCGTTTCCATAACTTACAAAGCTTCCGCTAGACAGTGATTTAATATGGGTTATGCGGCTTTTTATGCTCATTATTGGATAAAGTTCGATTTTCTCTTTGGTGAGCGATGAAGGATGATAGCCGTAAAGGATAATCCCCGGGCGAACCGCATCAAGATGAAATTCGGGATATAAAATTGTTGCGGCACTGTTTGCGCAATGCCTTATTTTAATTTTTATACCATCTTTTTCTAAAGTATCGCAAATGCTTTTAAATCGATTAAATTGAAGAAGTGTATATTCATATTCAAAATCAGCAACAGAAAAGTGAGTAAAAATTCCTTCAATTTCAATATTTTCAAGCTTGCTTATATTTTTAATTGTTTCAATTGTTTCAATTGTTGCAGGAATATCTAAATCGTTTGCTAAAAATCCGAGCCTGCCCATACCGCTATCAATTTTAATATGAATCTTAGCATTCATTCCAAGTGAAACCGCAACCTCAGACAATGCTTTTGCATCTTCAAAGGTGCATAGCGATGCCGTAACATTGTTTAAAACAATCTCTTCAAAGCGCAAAGGATTGCTTGTTCCCAAAAGAAGGATAGGAACAGTTTTGAAAAACGAACGAAGCTGCAA
>JAZNSA010000027.1:0-4772 GCA_045590935.1 Clostridia bacterium
CATAAATCTCAAAAAAGAGGAAATTTATACGCTTTTCTTCCTATATAATATATACGCTTAATATAACATACTCATATAGTATGCTCGCTTAAGGCTTTTCTCATTTGCATACGCACTTCTTATAGTAGAAATTATTGATAAGTCGCCATTTATTGCTTCAAGCTCGGATTTTAGCGATGAAATAACGCCTTCAACCTCGGCATCACAGCTTGCTTCAAGCGAGTTTACAATGCCTGTATAGCTTGCGCCTATTGCCAAAAGCTGCGACGTATCCTTCTTTTGTAAGCCTTTGCTTTTAGCTTCTGACTTTGCGCTTGAAACAACTCGTTCTATAGCAGATATATATTTGCCCTCGAGCGCATAAAGCCTTGATACGTGCTTACTTATTATGCTTTCCTGAGAGGGATTGGGTTTTTCAGGAACAGACGGATTGTTTTCTGGCGACGAAGAGGGACGCCCGATTACAACGATATGCTGCTCTTTATTTTGAGAATCATCCTTTGAGGTGGATTCGCTTTTCTTTGTAGGCGTTATAACCGTTTCGGGGTTATATGTTATTGTTGCATAGGGGTTTTTCTTTGCAATTGCATCAACAATTGCTTCCGCTTCTTCCGAAGTTAAAGACCTTTCCGATTCGCTTAATATTTTCGCTAAAATCTGCTTTTCCGACACCTCTCCCGAAGCTATTTTTTTCTTTTCATCCTCCGTAAATTCTCGGATGCCATTCGGAAAATATCTTTCGACCTCTTGCTTTAAGTCTTGGTCGTTTTTTTGTATTTTTTCGGCGATTTGAGCTTTGTCGTAATTTACAGACATTATAAAAGCATTAATGTTTTCACGTTGCCATAAACAAATGGCGGCGATGATTGCAATAAGCGTTAAAAGAACAATTAAAACAGAAGTTAAAATCTTTTTTTTCGATTTTACATTATTTCCAACCATTTATACGACAACTCCTTCCCTGCTTCTGTAGTATAATTTTAACACGAACAGAAAAAAAGGTCAACACAATTTTAAAATGTTTACAAATTTATCAAATAGCACTTGAAAAGAGACGTTAATTGTGATATAGTTTGCTTAGAATGGAGGCGGTTTAATTGAAAGGAAGAAAGAAAAAGTTTTTGGTTGTTGTATTTGCTATTTTGCTTTATTTTGTTGCATTTGGAGTGGTTAATGCTTTAAACCTGCCCTACAAGAGCATCATTCAGATATTTCTTTTTTTTATTGTTGCATTGGCAGTGTATGCAGTAGTTAAGACTGATTTTTCAAGCTACGAATGTATTGTAAGCGAGGAAAATGTTATTTTTACATCGAGAATAGGAAACATTGAACGACCGATTGTTACTATTTTGGCTTCAAATATTAATTTTATTGCACCGACAGTGCACAAGTGTGTTAAAGAAATCAAAGAAAATAAGACATACAATTTGCTTAAAGATAAGCAGGAAAGTGATGACGTATATGCAATTGTTTTTGAAGATGAAAAAAATTGTTGTTGCAAGCTTATTTTTAAAGCAACGGATAAGGCGCTTCAAAAGCTTCGTGAGGCTGGGGCTTGCGTAATAGATAAGTAAGGAGCGGCTGTAGAAAAATGCGCAGACCTCGCAAAATAAAAAAACAAAGTTTTTAAGCCGTTTTGAAAATATGTAACATATAAAATAAGAGGTAAAATGCACGAAGATTTTTAGCTTGATGCATTTTAGATTTAATAATTGTTTTGCAATATGAACAAACTTCGCCTCTTGGCGTACCCTCGTACGCCGTCGGGTGTCCCAAAGCCTTGCTTTGGCTCAGTTTGCCCATTCTGCATCATTTCAGCCCCCCTGCAATATCAATTAAATTTTTTTGATGCGTGCGATTTGAGTAAAATATGCACGCATTAATCATATATATTAAAATATTCTTCCTTTGTTGTAAGGCGGATAAAGCGATACTGATTTTGCATTGCACGAACAATATCAATTGTTTCGTCTATACAACCCATATCAACAACGACGAGCTCGCATATAAGATTTTCTCTTGAAGTAAAAAATATTTCCTCGGCGAGCGTTCTTATTGTGTTCTCAATTGTGTCCTCATCATTTTTTACCTTTAAAACGATTTCGGATGTTATATAGCTGCTGTTTTTTAAAATTATGTAGCTTGCAAGCATTTTTATAATGCAAAAGAAGCCGAATATGGCAAGCGACCAGAACAGAATATTGAAAAAATCATTTAAAAACATTTTCTCTACCTCCTTGAATTTATATCATATATTATGCGATTAGAACAAAATTTGTGAATAAATGTATTGCATTTTTTTTGATTTTCAGTTATAATAGGGATATAGAGTAGATTTTTTATCTAAAAATACATAGACTGTGCGGGGGGATAAGAGTTGTGAACAGAAGAAAATATTTTAACAGAGTGCTGTGCGTAATGATTGCTTTTGTTTTTACGCTTTCGCTTCTGCTATCCCTTGTTTTTTATTTTGACTTTATTAAAGGAAAGACGGAAAAATATGAAAATGAGAAACGAGTAGAAATGGCATATAACGCCAGGGAGCTATCGCATATTTTTCAAATGAGCAGTGTAGCTGCGAGAGCCGTTGCGAATTACGAAAAAACGGAAGTCGCTTTTGCTGCGAATAGCGGATTTGATGAGGTTTTAGATTGCGTTTATTCGATTTTCGGTGAGGGATATGTATATATTGTTGATGAAAACGGAAAAGTTATAAAAAAGTCGGATAGCCCTTCCCTGTCGGATTTTATATTGGAAAAGGCAAAATCTGATGCGGACGGCGATTTTGTGCTAAACTTTGTTCAAAAAGGTACAAGCTATATTGCGCATACAAGTTCGCAGCAGACGGTTGGCGGAAGAAAGATATTTGTTATAAGGGCTTTTGAAACGGGATATTTTTTAAGCCAAAAGAGTATGACGGCGCAAAATTTTATAATTATGACAAATGAGGCCAGCGTTTATGCGGATAGCGAAAATACCAGCAGTGAATTTAAAAGCTTTGTTAACACAGTGGGAATTAAAGAGGCTTTTAAAAAGAGTGAAGGCGGTAGCGTTAAGGGAGCGGAGTATTTTGCAATGTCGACAAGGCTTGTTTATCCTCAGCAAGCAGCGGTTATTTTTTCATACAGCAATGATTATTTAGAGAAAATCAAGTTTGAGGCATTTATGTATGCAATTGTTATTTGCGTTGCAATATTTGCGTTGCTTGCCGTTGCTTGTTGGTTTGTAGCACTTATTATATATCATCCGATAGACGAGCTTGTTGCCTTTTCAAAGCAATATTCAAAGGAAGAAAAGGCGGACGATGAAATTGCGTATATATCAAATGCGTTTAAAGCGGTTGAGAAAAATATTGAGGATTTAAAGGCGGAGGCGAAAAAGGACCACGAGCTTTTAAAAATTCATTTTATTAAGGACCTTATAACGGGAGTGCTTTTAGAGGATGATATATCCCCTATGCTTGAAAAGTTTGAGATGACAAGCTTTGCCGCCCCGTTTTATGTTGGAATTTTAGAGATTTCGGATTGTGAGTCGCTTGAGGAAATTTTTGGAGAGCGTGAAATAGCGGAAATTAAGCGGCAAATATGTAATTTTATAAACGGTGAGCTTATGGGAAGAAGCGTTTATAAAGCGGTTGAGCTTGACAACAAGAGGTTTGCCGTTATAACAAACGGATATGATATTTCAAAGATACGTCAGAATCTGAGCTATATAATATCTGTAATAAACGGCGAGTTTGATATTGAGATGTTTGCGGCAATAGGCAGTGAAACGGAGAGTATATTTGATATTAATCAGAGCTACGTTGCGGCGGTAAAGGTATTTGAAAACAGCTTTGCGGCGGGCTTTAGAAGCTCTATTGTTGCCGCAGAGGATATGGAGGTAAGCGTAGGCTTTTATTATCCTGTTAATCTGGAGAGAGATTTGATAAGCAGCGTACTAAGATTAAAAAAGGAAGAAAGCCTTCGTATTATAAATGATATTTTAGATGAGAATACAATAGGAAAAACTCTGACGAAGGAGCGTCATAATGCGCTTGCCTTTGCTTTCAGCGCAACGATTAACAGAATTATTGAAGCGCTAAACAAAACAACCGCCGATATATTCGGAGAAGATAATATAATCTTTTTAGAGCTTAAGATGTGTAGCGATGCGGCAGATTTCAGAGCGAAAATTGTTAAAAGCTTTGAGAGGATAATTGAGTATATGACGGGAAGCGACGAGGCGGATTTGTCGCAGAGATTGCTGGATTACATTCATAGCCATTATAATGAAGATGTTTCGCTAAATGATATAGGAAATCATTTCAATCTTTCCCAATGCTATATCAGTACAGTTTTTAAGGAAGCAACAGGCGAAAACTTTAAAGATTACTTAAGCAGGTACAGAATTAAAAAAGCGAAAGAAATTTTAACTAAAAATCCGTCGATTAAAACAAAGGAGCTTGCGGCTATGATAGGATGCAATACTGTAGCAACTTTGTTCAGGCTCTTTAATAAATATGAGGGTATGTCGCCGGGGCAATTTGTTAAAAGCATTAAAGAATGAACAGTTTTTTTGACAAAAGGGCATAAAAAACGTAATGGAAAAAAGTTCATAATCGATTTATTTGAGCAATTTCAACAGAAATCGGGTGCGATTTTTGTTAAAAAGCACCCAAAAAAATTTTTTTCGCAAATAAATTTGAAAAAAAATCAAAAAAAAATCAAGAAACACAAAAAATTGAATTTACATAATCGGATTTCTGTGTTATTATATAGAGTGATAGTATG
>JAZNSA010000028.1:0-3631 GCA_045590935.1 Clostridia bacterium
TTCTTTTTGTTATAAATATTGTATTATCAATAATTCAAAAAATGAAATCACGAAAAAGAAAGGAGTAACAATGTCAATAATTCGTGAAGCACGATTAAAAGCGGGACTTACTCAAGAGGCTATGTCCAAAAAATTGGAAATTCCGAAGCGAACAATTGAAAATTGGGAAGGGGGCAAGACTAAGCCGCCTGCCTATGTAGAAAAACTTGTGGTATCAGCTCTTGAGAATATAACAGAAGAAAATAATTAATTTGAAAGGGGAGCAGCAATGCTCCTTTTTTCGTGCAATAAAAAAGCACAGCGTGGGCGGCTGTGTTCTGATGATTAAATTATTGCTAAATAGTTTTCTAAGACATCTCTCAAATGCATCAAAGGAAGTTGACCGTTGTTGCACATATCAACAAACCTTTTCGCATCGGAATAATGAACGAAAATATTTTTGATTGATTCAACGAGCTCAGCTCCTGAATCGTTAATTTTTACGACGTCTACACCGTAGACAATATGTGAAATGTTTGTTTCGTCAATGTATGTTGACGTGTTGATTGAATAATTGAAAACATCTGGCATGATATTTTACCCCTTACTATTTATATTAAATAGAGGAAAACAAAATCAAAAGCTTACTGCCCACTTGCAAGCTAAAGCCGTTCTTGGTACCGCTTAATAACAATACCAAATTTCTCACCATCGAAAATATAAAAAAAGTTCGAATTTGATAAGCTATGGCTCACCAAAAATTCCACATTTGTAAGAATGGGGAATTTTTACTTATTACCTATTCACTCTTCACTATTCCCTAAAAAGACTTGTCGATTTTTGGGAAGTAATAGGTAATAGTGAAAAGGGAAGAAGTTTCTTTTGAAAAAAGTATTGGAAATACGGAATATCTATTCTATAATAGAAAAGGTCAAGAGGGAAAACCACTTGACGATGTAGTCGGGCTATCACGGCGATTGCCATTGTCAGGGAATTGCCGTTGATAACAAGAGGGGACATAATCAATTGAAAAATTTATATAAAACTGCGTAGTGATAATAAAAATGCTACGCAGTTTTGTTGTATGTATAACGGAAAAAGCCGAGGCAGGTTTGCGAATCCAAACTCGGAGGGGTTGTAAAAGGCCACAAAAAACAATACCTCCCCGCCTACGAAGGAGCTCCCTTTACACAAGGGAGCCGAAAAAACAGTAAATTGGGTGGATTGTGCATTGCCTTCTCAAAGGAGAAGACAAAAAAGCCCCCTTGCCTAAAGGGGGACAGAATTGCGTAGCAATTCAAGGGGAATTCTTTTATCTGTGAATGGAGCTCTCAGTCTCACTGCGTTCGCCAGCTCGGCCGAAAAGCCCGAAAAACAGGAATATTAATTAGTTTGATTTAACATTTAATCGTTTTAAAAGGGAGCGTATCTCGCCTGTTAGGGTCAAAGCCGACGCATAAACCGCCATAAAAATTAAAATTGCAATTATGAAGCTATATTTTCCGAAAACAAATGACGGTACATAAAAACGCATAATTGCCCATACCAAAAGGGAGAGTATAGCGGAAATAACAATTTTCCGCATACTTAAAACAAGGTCCTTCGTAAAATATTTTCCGATAACAAGTTTCATTTTTGACATAATGAAAAGCGCATAAATACCAAGCAATACGGCCGTTGATGCGGCGGCACCGAGCGCCCCAAATTTCGGAATTAAAGCTATATTTAAAACGAATTTTGAAATGACAACAACAATTGTTCCTAAAACAGTATACTTATACAAATTCTTTAAAAATAAAATTTTATTTAAAATTTGCTCTGCAATATAGCCAACAATACAGAGGCTATAGAGCGAAAATACAACTGCCGTATAGCGAGTTGAATCGCTTGAAAATTCGCCTCTTTCAAAAACAAGAGAAACGATATTTGTATTAAACAAAATACAAATTAAAACAAATGGCAAGAATATTGCAAACAGAATAGATATTATATTTTGAACGGATGAATTAACATATTTTATATTATTCTGTTCATAATTTTTCATTATCGACGGAAAAGTTACCGATGACATCGAAACGATAAAAACGGACGCAAGAGTTATAATCAGATTTGATGCGTAGTTTACGCACGATGCCATTCCCGCATCGCCGCTTACCATACTTTTGTCAAACATACGGCAAAGCTGGAACATCATATTAGAAATGAATATCCATAAAACTTCTTTTCCCTGCATACTAAAGCTATTGCGGCGGATGCTTGAAAAAAGCTTGTAGCCGTTTTTGTAAAAAGAGGGAAGAAGGATTACGATATGCAAAAACCATCCAATTGTTGTAACGAATGAGATAAGAATTATATCTGCGTTTGCGATAAAGAGCGATGCTATAACAATAATGTTATATGGAAGGCTCATAATTGAGGTTATAAAAAATATCCGCTTGTTTTGCAAAACACCATAAATTATATATGCGATTATTACAAAGGCAAGGCTGGGTATCATTATGTATGTTATTTTGAGCGCAAGAGGAAACGCTTCGTCGGAAATTCCGGGGAGAATAAGCCTTGTAAGCGGAGCGGCAAGGACATATGCCAAAATTGTAAACGCTATTAAAAACACCATTGTTTTGCTTATAAAATAGCTTACATATTCCTTTTGCGAGCGTTCATCTGTTATGTTGATTTTGTTTAAGTTTTTTATAATAAGCGTAGAAAGAGCAACGCCAATGCCTGTGAAAACAAGGGTTGTTAAGCTGAAAATTGTAAAATATATATCGGCTTCTGTGCTTGTTCCGAATTTTGAGGCGAAAATAATATCTCGAATAAAGCCCGCCGCCTTGGCAAAGACAATTCCGATTATTACAAGAATATAGCTTTTTAGTGCCATTATAAAAAACCTCCAAATACAAATCTACGTTATTACAAAACTATAAAGAAAAAAGCGGCTAAATCCAGGCCGCTTTTTTCAAATGAAATAAAACTTATTCAGCAGGAGCTACTTCAGGTGTAACCTCAGGTGTTGCCTCTGGTGTAACCTCAGGAGCTACTTCAGGTGCAACCTCAGGAGCAGCTTCAGTTGTCATTTGCTGAATCTGAGAAGCCAAATCAGCTTGCTGTTTTTTTGAAATTTGATTAATTGTTAGCGCAAGGCCACTTGATGTAATCAAAAATAAGACAGCTACAACTGCAGTCCACTTGCTTAAGATTGCATCCATTGTTCTGCCCTTGTTTTTTCCGAAAAAAGTATCAGAGCTACCGGAAATTGCACCGGAAAGACCGGAAGACTTACCTGACTGCATTAAAACTATAACAGTTAAAATAATCGAAATAATAACATGAGCTACCAAAAAAACGTTCTTTAATGTCTCCATTTCAGAAAACCTCCTTAAAAATATATAACGCTTATATATTATATCACAAAATAAAAATTTGGCAAGAGGTTTTTTAAAAAAAATTGTATAACTGAGAAAAAATTTATAAAAAATTTAAAAAAAAAGCTTAAATTTGCGTAAAAGTCAAAAAAAGTATTAAAAAAAAGCACAAAAGTTATATTATATGACGAAAATGAAAAAAAAATACAAAATTTTAAAATAAGTATGTTAAATGATTAAAATTTATGTTAAAATAATTAGTATGGTATACTATACGATAGGAGGGT
>JAZNSA010000029.1:0-9053 GCA_045590935.1 Clostridia bacterium
CCCCGGACACCCTGATTAAGAGTCAGGTGCTCTACCAACTGAGCTAATGGTGCATCTATTAAATTGTTGCGTTCTTGTGAACACCTTTATTATTATAACGACTTTAGAACAATTTGTCAAGAGTATTTTTGAATTTTTTTAAATTTTTTTTATTTTTTTTGTTCGGCTATAGCAAACTGACTAAAAATCACTAAACCATAGCCGATTTCTCATTAATTTCGTTTAAAAATTCTTCAATTTGCACTTTTGCATTTTCAAAAAAATCTTCAGTTAAACAAACAATATCTGCGTTTCTTTTAAACCAGGTCAACTGACGTTTTGCATAGTGTCTCGAATTTTGTTTAATTTCAAAAACAGCCTCATCAAGACTTACCTCGCCCGACAAATACTTAAACATTTCCTTATATCCTATAGCCTGCATCGCCTTCAAATCCCTATCGTATCCCATATTTAAGAGATTTTTAACCTCATCTGCAAGCCCCGCCTCAAGCATTATGTCAACACGCTTGTTTATCCTTTCATACAAAACCTCCCTATCCCATACAGGCATAAGAATTTTCGTATTATATTCACTCTCGTTTTGCCTCGAAAGCTCGTTTTGCTCGCTCATAGTTTTGCCTGTTGCATAGTAGATTTCAAGCGCACGAAGCACTCTTTTCGTATTGTTTATATGAATTTTTTCAGCCGCTTTTTTATCAATTGCCTCAAGCTCGCTATAAAGAGCCTCTTTCCCTTCTGTTTCAAGCCTCTCTTTAAGTTTCTTTCTAATATCTTCATTACCGCTATTTTTCAAAAGCTCAATATTTGAAATTAAATGGTCGATATAAAGCCCTGTTCCACCAACCAAAATCGGCAAAACTCCTCTTCTATGGCAATCATCAATGCACTTTTTTGCCATCTTAACAAAATCAAAAACGCTAAAGTCCTTATCAGGATTAATTATATCCATCATATAATGCGGTATACCCTTTTTCTCGTCCTCGTCAGGCTTCGCCGTTCCAATATTCATATATTTATAAATTTGACAGCTATCTGCCGATATTATTTCGCCGCCAAAATTTTCAGCAATAAAAATCGAAAGCGCCGTTTTTCCCGATGCCGTTGGTCCGCAAACAACAACAAGCGGCTTCGTTTTGCAAAAATCGCTCAAAAAGCCATCTCCTTTCTATTTCAAAAACTTAAATACTCCTTGGCAAATTAGTCAGCATATCACCCAAAAACTCGCAACACCCACGATTTACCGTCTTATACTCACCATCGTAGCTATATATTGAAACAGAAGCATTAGGAACCCACGATAGCTCCTGAGCCATATCAATTCCCTTGCCCGACATATAGCTTTCCATCATCCTTATAGGCGTCGCATGAGAAACAATGCAAATCGTTTCAAGCTCGCTCTCCTCAACCACCTTTTTAAACTCGCAAACAACTCTATCATACAACTCCACGCAGCTCTCGCCGCCGTTTAGAAATGCCTTTGCTATATTTTCCTTCCACGTGCCGTATGTTTCCGAATATTTTTTTGAAATATCCTCAAAAGTCTTTCCGTGCCACTCTCCCGCATTAATCTCTCGGAAAGCCTTAGTTTTAACAAGCTCGCATCCCTGCCTTACCCTGATAGCCTCTGCCGTATCGCTCGCCCTTTTCAAGTCGCTGGCATATATAACATCAACATTAAACCTATCAATATATTGCGCCATAAGCTCCGCTTGCTTTCTTCCTCTGTCAGTCAGTTCAATATCGAGCTGCCCTGTAAACTTCTTTGTTAAATTGGTCTCACTCTCGCCGTGTCTGACCAATATTATTGTTTTCATCCTGCTCACCTTCTACAAAATCCTCTTAAATTGCTTTTCAATTTCCTTTTTGCTAAATGATATAATAATTGGTCTGCCGTGCGGACAGGTATTAATATTATCCATATTGAACACATCGCAAACAAGCGCTTGCATTTCCGCAAGCAAAAGCTCGGCATTCGCCTTAACCGCCGACTTACAGGCAACCGTATACAAAAATCTTTCGTATTCCTCACTTAAAAGCTGCTTTCGATTTTCCTTAGCCGCATCCACCGCCCCGATAAATATATCTGCCGCATTTTTATCGCACAAGCACATCGGAACTGCATTTATCATAATTCTTTTATATCCCATTTCCTCAAACTCAAAACCAAGCTTTTCAAAAACAGGTCTGTTTTGAATTGCAAAATCATATTCCTCCGCAGAAAGCTCAACCATTTGCCCGTCTAAAAGCTGTTGCGATGCATTTTCTCTGCTTGCAAGCTCCGCTTTAAGCGCCTCGTATTTAATTCTCTCATGGGCGGCGTGCTGGTCTATAAGAAGCATTTCGTCATCCTTCTCAACAATTATATATGTATTAAACACGCACCCGCATATTTTGAAGCTTTTTTCCTTCTTTTCATTTTCTTCACTTTCAGGCGCTACTTTCTCGGCTGTCTCCTCTGTTATTTCCTCTATTACTTCTTCTTTTGTTTCTTCTTTTTTCTCCAATATCGGCTCAAAAATTTCTTCCTCTTTTGGCTCTTTATCTTTTGGCTCTTCCTCTTTTAAAATTTCAGCAAATAAGCCCTCTTTTGTATCATCCTTCAAACTTTGAACCTCAAATGTTATATTAACATCCTTTTTATTTTCAGGCTCGTTTTTATTTTCGGAAAACTCCGCTCCAAGCTCAACTGCAGGCTTTAAAACCTCGGATATATAAATGTTGTTCTCTGCCTTTGTCGGCTTTTTTTCCTCAAAAAAAGGATTTGCAATAACCTTCTTTTCAGGCTTTTTTTCAATTTGACTATCGGCTTCTTTTATATCGCTTTCCTTAAACAAAAACGGATTTCTATCTTTTTTCGTTTCAAACGTTGCGCTGACAATATCCCTCTTTTGGTAAAGCGCATTTTTAACTCCCCAATAAACAGTATCAAAAACTCTTTTCTCATCGGAAAACTTGACTTCTGTTTTATGAGGATGCACATTAACATCAACAGACTGCGTATTAACCTGCAAATTAAGCACAGCAAACGGAAATTTGCCGCCCATAAGCTGATTTTTATACGCTTCCTCCAAAGCCTTTGTCATAATTGCACTTTTTATGCTTCTTCCATTCACATAAAAGCTCTCATAAGCTCTGTTTGGTCTGCTTATATTCGATTTTCCGATAAATCCCGTAATGCTCATTTGCTCGCCCTGATAGTCAACAGGAATAACATTGGTTGAATAATCCTTCCCATAAACAGAATAAATCGCATTTATCGGATTGGAATCACCGCTCGAGAACAAAATTGTTTTTCCTGAATTTATAAGCTTAAACGAAACATCAGGATGCGACAAAATAAATTTTTCAACAACATCAGCAATATATCCCGCTTCCGTCGAATCCTTTTTCAAAAACTTCATTCTTGCGGGCGTGTTAAAAAATAGCTTTTTAACCTCAATCGTTGTTCCTTTTGCCGCTCCAATATTTAAAACATCCTCCATAACTCCGCCCTCAACAATAACTCTTGTTGCAAGAGCGGCATCTTTGGTTTTTGTTGTTAAAACAACATTTGAAACAGCCGCAACAGAACAGAGCGCCTCCCCACGAAAGCCCAATGTTCCTATTTTTGACAAATCATCCTTCTCTCGGATTTTGCTCGTTGCATGGCGCAAAAACGCAACTCCAACATCATCAGGCTCAATCCCATCTCCATCATCCGTAACCCTCATATATGAAATTCCGCCGTTTTTAATTTCTATCGTAATATTTTTTGCATTTGCATCAATTGAATTTTCAACAAGCTCCTTGATTACAGACGCAGGTCTTTCAACAACCTCGCCCGCCGCTATTAAATTAGCAACACTCTCATCTAAAACATTAATTATTCCCACGCCCGTACACCTACCTTATTTTTTATAACTGTTTTGCCTTGTTCGACAGCTCATAGAGCTTATTTAATGCCTCAATCGGCGTATATGTTGTAACATCCATATCCCTAAGCTCCGAAATCATTTCGTTTTCAAAAATCCCACCAAATGAATTCTGCTCGCTTTTCTCACTCTGACTCTTTTTTGGTGCATCGCCACCGGCTTCCCTCATCTCAAGTCCGCCAAGAATTTTTTTTGCTCTTTGCAAAACCTCTTTTGGAACTCCCGCCAAAGCCGCAACCTCAATTCCGTAGCTTCCGTCGGCACAGCCCTTTATTATTTTTCTTAAAAAGGTTATCTCCTCGCCTCGTTTCTTAACTGCAACGTGATAATTTTTAATTCCGTCGAGTTTTGACTCAAGCTCCGTCATTTCGTGATAATGAGTTGCAAAAAGCGTGTTTGCGCCAAGCTTTTTCTTATCGGCAACAAACTCTGCCACAGCCCACGCAATTGCCAATCCATCAAACGTACTCGTTCCTCTGCCTATCTCATCAAAAATAATCAGGCTATTTTTCGTTGCATTCTTTAAGATGTTTGAAACCTCGCTCATCTCAAACATAAATGTACTCTGTCCCGATGCCAAATCATCAGCTGCACCAACCCTTGTAAATATATTATCAACAATTCCAAGGCGTGCACTCGTTGCAGGAACAAAGCTTCCAATCTGTGCCATAAGCGATATTAGTGCAACCTGTCTCATATATGTTGATTTTCCCGCCATATTAGGCCCCGTTATTATCATAAGCCTATTATCGCTCGTATCAAGCGTTGTATCATTAGGAACAAAAATCTCATCCCTTACCATTTTTTCAACAACAGGATGCCTTCCGTCAGTTATTTGAATTTCTCCGCTCTCAATCATTTCAGGCATACAATAGTTTTGCCTTTCCGCAACATAGGCAAGCGAGCATAAAACATCGAGCACAGCGATTGCATCAGCCGTCTTCTTAAGCCTCTCCAAATTATCGTACAATGTTTTTTTAATTTGCTCAAAAATATATATTTCCAAATTTAAAAGCTTATCTTGAGCGCCTATGATAATATTTTCTATTTCCTTTAGCTTTTCCGTAATATATCTTTCGCCGTTGACAAGAGTCTGTCGGCGTATATATGTATCGGGAACAAGTGAAACCTGCCCCTTGCTGACCTCGATATAGTATCCGAAAACCTTGTTATATCCAACCTTCAAGGTTTTAATTCCTGTTTTTTCTCTTTCCTCAGCTTGAATTTGCGCAAGCCAATCAGAGCCGTTTTCCTTTGCCTCTCTGTATTCATCCGCAGTTGAATTAAAGCCTTTTTTTATAATTCCGCCGTCTCTTGCATAAACCGGTGCATTCTCGTCTATCGCACTTTCAAGCAAATCGTATATATCAACAAGCTCATCTATATTGTCGCTTTGGGCGCAAATAAGTGAGCTGTTAAAGCTTTTTAGCTTTTCTTTAATTCCGGGAAGCCTTCTTGCCGACTCCTTCAAAGATAGCATATCTCTCGGCGAAATAGTTGAAAGCCCTATTCTGCCAATAATTCTCTTCAAGTCATAAACCCCGTCAAAAAGCTCCAAAAGCTCATCTCTTGCAATAATATTATCCTTAAGCTCGCCAACGCTCTCGTGCCTACGCCTTATCTGCTCAATATTTATAAGCGGCTTTTCAACCCATTGCTTCAAAAGTCTTCCGCCCATCGACGTTTTAGTTTTATCCAAAACCCATAAAAGAGAGCCTCTTTTTTCCTTATCACGCATTGTTTCAACGATTTCAAGATTGCGCCTCGTTGCCATATCAAGCCCGACGCACTGCTTAGGCTCATATATTTTAAGGTCGCAAATTTTGCCCGCAGAGGTTTTTTGCATCTCCCTCATATAAAGCAAAATCGCCCCAACGCAAACCATCAGAGCCTCGCTTTGCGAAAGCGAATTACTTGCCTCGTTTGAAACAGAAAGCTCCTTTTGAATAATATAACTGCATGACTCCTTAACATAATATTCATCTATAGAAAGCGGAATATATGTGTTAAATCTCTTTCTGATTTCCGATTTATAAAGCTTGTCTGCGTACGGGCTTAAAACAACCTCCTTAGGCGAAAAGCACGCAAGCTCGTTTAAAACGCCATCAAGCAGATTTTCCCCTTTTATGGTTGTCGCCAAAAGCTCTCCCGTTGACACATCAGAAAACGCAAGAGCCGTTTCACCCTCAACAGCATACACGCAAGACAAGAAATTATTTTCCTTTTCTTTTAAAACCTTTTCATCGGTAAGCGTTCCGGGCGTTACAACCCTTATAACATCTCTTGCAACAATATTTTTCGTAGCCGTTGGATCCTCTAATTGCTCGCATATCGCAACCTTATAGCCCCGCCCAACCAAACGTGAAATATAGCTATCGGCGCTATGAAACGGAACACCACACATCGGTGCTCTCTCTCCATTGCCTGAAGCTCTTCCCGTAAGCGTAAGCTCAAGCTCTTTTGATGCAACCTTTGCATCCTCGTTAAACATCTCATAAAAATCGCCCAAGCGAAACATTAATATACAATCACTATATTTTTTCTTTATTTCCTCATATTGTTGCATCATTGGTGTAACTGCAGCCACGAAGCCCACTTCCTAACCTTACAAATATTTTTTATTAATGACAACCCGCGCAGGTTGAGCAGCTACCGCTGCAGCCTCCCTGTTTTTCGCCATTAACATAAAACTCAATAATATTTTTAACCTGTTCATAATAGCTGTCAAATGCATCTTTAGCTTCTACATAGTTTTTTATTATCTCATATTGCAAGAGCTTGTCAAACTCGTCTGCCATCTGCTGTCTGACAGCCATAGCACCCTTCTCATCAAGCTCCTCCTTCTGCGCCTTTTGCAAAATCTGCATTCTCTTTAAATTATATTCCCCAATAAGCTGTTGAGCCTTTTCGTCATTGTTTTGAATTTGCTCCGCTTCCAAAACTGCCGCTCTTAGCTCGCTTTCCTCTAAAGCTTTTCCAAGCTCCTTCGCCATTTCCAAAATATCCATTTTTAAAATTCCTTTCGCCTTTTATTTTACTATATCTCCGCTTAAAAACCAAGTTTTTGCGCTTTTTATCTCAATCGGCAAAATCTGCCCAATCTGCTCCTTATCACCCTTGAAATGAACAATCTTTCCGCCGTCTGTTCTTCCGGATAACATATTTTTATCGTTCTTACTTTCGCCCTCAGCTAAAACATAGCAAACCTTTCCAACATAAGAATCATTTATTTCCTTTGAAATTTCATTTTGCACCTCTAAAAGCCTGTCAAAATTGCTATGAATCTGCTCATCAGTTAAGGCAAAAGGCATTTTTGCCGCAGGCGTTCCCGTTCTTTTAGAATATATAAACGAAAACAAAATATCGTACCGCACTTCTCTTAAAAGCTCAAGTGTCTGCTCAAAATCCTCATTTGTTTCGCTTGGAAAACCAACTATAATATCTGTTGAAATCGTTATTTCAGGAACAATACTTCTCATCATTTCAACCTTTTTAATATAGTCTTCCCTCGTATATTTTCGATTCATCTTATCTAACACAGCATTGCTTCCCGCCTGAACAGGCAAATGAAGCTGCTTGCAAACCTTTTTGTTATCACGGATTGCATACATAAGCTTTTCGTTAAAATCCTTCGGGTGCGACGTCATAAAGCGAATTCTTTCAATTCCGTCTATTTTGCAAACCATTTCTAAAAGGTCGGAAAAATCAATATCCTCTTCCAAATCATTTCCATACGAATTAACATTTTGCCCCAAGAGCATAACCTCTTTATAGCCCTCGCTTGCAATCTGACGAATTTCATTTAATATATCTTCTTTTTTCCTGCTTCTCTCTCTGCCTCTTACATAAGGCACTATGCAATACGAACAAAAGTTGTTGCATCCGTACATAATGGAAACATACGCCAAAACGCTCCCCTCACGCTTTATAGGAATATCTTCTGCAATTCTTCCGTCTATATTCAAAATCTCAATGCTTCTTTCATTATTAATCAAAACATTATACAAAAGCTTCGGTAAAACATAAAGCGTGTGCGTTCCGAAAATTATATCAACGTGCTTATATTTTGATTTGATTTTGTCGCTGACGTGTTTTTGTTGCATCATACATCCGCATACACCTATTATAAGCTCAGGCTTTCTTCTCTTTAAAATCTTAAGCGCACCAAGATTTCCAAAAACCTTTTGCTCTGCATGGTCTCTGACAGCACAGGTGTTATATATTATTAAGTCCGCTTCCTCCTGCTCGTAGCATATCTCATAGCCCGCCTCGCAAAGCATTCCTCTTATTCGCTCAGAGTCGTTCTCATTTTGCTGACAACCATACGTTACAACAATTGCTTTTTTCGTTCCCTTTGCTTCTATATACTCTTTAATTTTATTTTCATATTTTTTTTGCTCTGTCATTTCATCTTTTGAAACAAACTTTTTTTCTTTATCTTTCATAAGCTTAGCCCCTTATAAGTAATACCATACAATTATATCATTTTTTTAAAAAAATATCAAGTTTTTATTTTAAATCCCCTAATTCATTTTTCTGTAAAATATTTTTTCGTTGATATCTCGTATAGAAATTTGATTTTATATAATGAAAAATGGGTACAGTTCAAACCATACCCAGTTAATATATTTCACTCTTTCAAATCAAACTTTTCTTTTAAATACTTTTCTATATCTTCTTCTGCTATTTTTCTAATCTTAATTTTTTTGCCTTTTGGATTTCCCTTGCCAGATACTCCAACAGGATTTGAGTCATTCAACCACCTATTTATAAGAGAGTTCGGAAAATCTTCCGGCAAAAAGCAACACTTTTTACTGACACTTATAAAAAAGGCTCCCTTGTGTAAAGGGAGCTGTCAACGGAGTTGACTGAGGGATTGTTTGACTTCGTTATCAATAAATATACATACTCCCTCAAAGTTTTTGTTTATATCAAGATTTGATATTCTTATAACTTTTAATCCATATTGTTCTAAAAACTCTGTTCTCGAAGCATCTTTTTCTATTCCTTTATCATCATAATGTTGCGAACCATCCAATTCAATAATAAGCTTTGCTTTAGCACAGTAAAAATCAACAATATATTTTCCTATAACTTTCTGTCTTATAAACCTAATAGGGTATTCTCTTAAGTAATCATACC